>NZ_JBLZFX010000042.1:0-48802 GCF_050753345.1 Alkalinema pantanalense CENA528
CCCTCCTACCCTTTTACTCTCCTACCCCCTACCCAATTGGGATTTTATTTATACGCTGTTCCCTTACCACCGCCTACCCTCCTACCCTACGACCCATTCACTTGGCACTGGGTTGATACACTCTTTCCTGCGCGCGATCGTGCTCCCGACGATCGTGTTCTCGGATTTCTTCCAGGGTTTTCCAACCGGGGAACCAACGGCGGCGATCCTTCAATACCTTGGCATTAATCCAAAACCGCACCGGAGGGTTGCCGCAGGAAGATTCCAATTCTGCAAAAACCCATTCCCCTTCATTTTTGCGATTGACGACCTGAAAATGCCGCCAGCCAAAGGTTTCCTCCCGCGCTGTCCATTTGGAACCCACTAAATGCGGGAACTTTTGTTTATTTGGCATGATCTAGTCCTCCAAACACAAAGTAACATGGAGTGTCCTAAGGGATACCCTGCTGGCTCTGGATAAAATCTTATGAAGTCCCTGAAATTAACGACGATCGCGGTACTGATGACGCTAACCGGGGCAACGGCTGCGGTTGCCGAGAACTTGGAGCATACCCGTCAACTGTTGGCGACGAAGCAATGTACGGGCTGTGATTTGAGTGGAGCGGGGTTGGTTCTCTCCCAACTGCAAGGGGCCAACCTGCAAGGGGCCAACCTGCAAGGGGCTAACCTCAGCCAGTCCAACTTGACAGGTGCTGATCTCAGCAATGCCCAACTGACGGGCAGCAGTCTTGCTGGGGCTAACTTGGCTGGGGCTAACTTGGCTGGGGCTGATCTTCGAGGAGTGGATCTGCGGGGAGCCTTTTTGGGGGGCGCAAATCTACAAAATGCCCGCTTAGAGGGAACTAGTTTGGAGGCGGCGATCGCGATTCCTGAGGGGGTCGTCAACTATCAAGAGTTTTACCGTTGGGCCATAGCCGCTGGGCAATCGAAACGGTTTGAGGTGGCGATCGGTCATTTTGACCAAGCAATTTCCCAAAAATCTGACTACGCTCCAGCTTGGTTAGGCCGAGGAGCGGCTAAGGTGGAATTGGGTCAAAATAAAGCGGCGATCGAAGATCTGGAAAAAGCGATCGAATTGTTCAACACTCAAGGGGATAAGGCTAGCGCGGAGTCTACACAAAAAGTGGTACAAGCGCTCAAGAATCCACCGAGAGAAAAGAATTACTCTGGTATTGGTCAAAGCGTTCTCGGCTTAATGGGAATGCTGTTGCGATACTTCGTTGCATTCTAGTCGCGATCTAGACTAACAAGTTGATGTGGAAGCGTGATGTTGGAGCAAGCGATTGCAAAGATGCTCGATCGACCATTCTCTTTAGAAATCGACTGAGTTGATCTGTTCTTGCATCGCTTCCAATTGTTCTAGCGAATGTTCCGTAATCCGCTCCCTCCTGAGAATTCGCTGAATCACCATCTTCTCCAATGAAAACCCAGTTATCACGGCACTAATCATGGAGTTGGAATCTCAGAGACGTAATGTTTGAGAGGTTTCTTGGATATGCCGAGGAGCAGTTGAACAAGGAGAAATCATTTTGAATGAATTAGATTTGTTCATATGCATTTTACTGGAGGGATGAATTGATGTTTCCACCTCCACTAGATCGTCGGCAAGTCTTAAAGGTTACTTTATGGCTATGTGTTCCTAGCTCTGCAATTGTTCATCTGTCAATCTTCTTGATGGTAAGATTTAGTCCCATGTGGGTTCCATCAATGAGAGATTTAGTAGGTATTACCACCATAGGTGTAGTCTTTGGTTTAGTTAAGGCCCTATTCATTAGTGCTGTTGCCTATCAGTTTAAGCCAGCTTGGAGACGACCAATGATTCTAGGAAGTGTAATAGTGCTCACCTTGTTAGAGGGGCATTTGTTATACGAACTATGGACAGCTTCATTCCCGTTTGGTGTTACAGAGAATCATCGAATCTTAAGCTGATACATTTGAATTGAGTTAGTTCATGTTCAGTAACTCACATTAATTTGTAATTGCTAAGTTTTTAATCTCCAATTGTTTCTTGGAAAGATATTCGATCGACCATTCTCTTTAGCGATCGACTGAATTGATTTGTTCTTGCATCGCTTCCAGTTGTTCTAGCGAATATTCCGTAATCCGCGCGATCGTCTCTAGGGCTAAGCCTTCCTGCAACATCTTCATCGCCAGGATCCGCCGTTCCTCTTCCTGCCCTTCTGCGCGACCTTCCATACGACCTTCTGCGCGGCCTTCTGCCTTGAGTTCCGATTCCCACTCTTGATAAATCACCGATTCCCGCATCACGTCCCTCCTGAGAATTCGTTGAATCACCGTCTTCTCCAATGATAGCCCAGCCATCACGGCACTGCTGACGGTCAGATTGCTCCGCTCGGTGAGATCGTCAATCTCATCTAACCGCTGTGCCACTTCCCGCAGTACCGCTTCCCGATCGTTCGTTTTCGTCAACACTGCGTAGGGCAATAATCCGGGGCGTTGTAGGAAGGGTTCCGGGGGTTGCTCCCACAGTCGCACCACTTGGAACTCACGGCGGAACTGATTGCCTGCAAATTGTGTCACGTAAACCCAGTCAGAAGCCGTTTCTCTCAAGTACACAACCACTTGTACTAAGGAACGATCGGGGTATTTTCGGTAAATCCGTAGGGCGTAGTCGGCCATGCGAAAGGGCAAATCCCGATCGGAGTTGGTTTGAAATTCGCAGTGGACAATGACTTGTTGGGATTTCAATAAAATCACCGAATCCGCTCGAATCAGCTCGATCTACAATTCGGTGGGTTGTAATTTAGTCGAAGAGATTAGTTCTTCAAACGACTAGGTAGTTCTCATCAAACTGTAAAGCAATTAATTTTCTCGATCGTTGCTAGTATGGAGCAAATGAAATATGGCAAGAGCAATCGCTGCTCGCAATCAGGGAGATGATTACCAAGCAAGGTGGTTTTGGCTTCAGGTCTGCCGTCTATTTCATTCTCATACCAAGGTTACCCGTGTTGTATACGAGGATGACAGCGCCAAATCATTTGATGATGTTGTGGTCTATTTTAACGGGATGCGCGATAGTGAAGGGAACTCAGTTCAAGCTGAATACTATCAAGTCAAGTTTCATGTCACATCTAACGGAGCATTGACGTGTCAGAGCCTACTAGACCCTGACTTCATCAACGCCACTTCTATCTCCCTACTGCAAAGACTCAAGGCGGCTCAGGAGCAACATGCCCCTTCTGGAACAGAGGCTCACTTCATTCTCTATACTCCTTGGGTAATCCATCCTGATGATTTACTCGCAGGTGTCCATTCCCTAGGGGATGGGCGCTTGGATTGGTCTCGATTGGCTAAAGGAGGACCGAGATCACAACTTGGAAAAGTCCGTGCAGCTTGGCGTGAACACCTAGAATTGTCTACAGATGAACAACTTAGACGAGTTCTCCGCCCCCTCAGACTAAGGCAGGGCCCCCCCTTAAAAAAACTGGGCGAAGAACTGAATGGTGCCCTCGTTCGTGCTGGTCTAAGTCCTGTGGATGAAAGTTCCCTGATTTATCCCTATGATGAGCTTACCCGCAAACTTTTACAGAATGGCAAGATAGACTTCGGGCGTGCTGATGTTGAAAACATTTGTAGACGGGAAAATCTATGGGTGGGAAGTCATATGAGTTCTCAAGATACTTATCAAATTGGTATTCGTAGCTTTCTGCGTTGGGCTGAGTATCTTGAAGACGAAACAGATGCAATATTGGATTTAGTTCCTTGGTTTGATGGCCGCAAGATTCAATCCGAGCAACTGTGGCAACAA
The DNA here is from genome assembly GCF_050753345.1 of Alkalinema pantanalense CENA528. Taxonomy (NCBI): domain Bacteria; kingdom Bacillati; phylum Cyanobacteriota; class Cyanophyceae; order Leptolyngbyales; family Leptolyngbyaceae; genus Alkalinema; species Alkalinema pantanalense. The sequence goes on from NZ_JBLZFX010000042.1 coordinate 3,770, forward strand.
CTCATTTATCCAAAAATAGAACAGTTCCTGTCTCGTACGTTGCGACCGTCACAACAATGCGATCTTCATCTTCATGTTCATACATCGATCGCCTTTGCTGTCGGATATTGTTTGGATACCAAGTCAGGAATTAATGCTGCAGTTGTGCAATCAACTCGCGCAGGACGAGAGGTTTGGCGGCCATCTTTACAACCTAAACCCAATCAATATCCTACCTGGCATTTTAGGAGCGATGTAGTTTCAGAAAATGCACCAGACGTGGCCATCGCCTTGGGCATCACTCATGACATTAGTTCAGATGTTCGATTTTGTGTCGAGCAACGTGATCTCCCCGTCCACCGCATAATTACGTGTACATTACCGACTGGGGCAAGTCAGGGAGCAATTTTGGATGCCGACCATGCCAAACTGCTAGCGGAACAGTTATCTGTGCATCTTAAAAGCGATCGATCGCCCAAGGAACGCCAAGGCGTACTACATATATTTATTGCTGCTCCCAATGCCCTTGTCTTTTTTATTGGTCAAACGGCTCGTAGCTTTGGGTCATGCATTCTTTATGAGTATGACTTTGATAGTAATGAACCTGGAGCCTATGAGTCATCATTGGCCTTTCCACCTGTAAAGCACGCTACATAAGGTGTACTTCGCCTAAAAATTTATTGTTGACCCACACAAATGGTATGAGTTCTCATATACTATAGTACATGGCTGTAATCAGCCGATCGTCACTTCGAAAATTAGGAATCTAAAAATTCATGGAGTTGCCCACTTACTTTAAGGACTTTCTCGCCAAGATTCGTCCCCAATCTGAACACATTAGTGACTATATCAAAGGTCACAAAACCCTACGGGATAGGCTTAATAGCTTCGATTTTGGTGCTGACATTATTGTCGTAACATTTTTGCAGGGTAGTTATCGCCGTGCAACAGCCATCCGTCCTCATAATGGCAAGAGAGCCGATATTGATGTGATTGTTGTGACCAGACTCAGTGAGGATGACTATACTCCTCAAGAAGGTTTGGATGTGTTTCTTCCATTTCTTGATAAGTTTTATGCAGGAAAGTATAAACAGCAGGGTAGATCATTCGGCATCGAGCTTTCGTATGTTGATTTGGATCTAGTAATAACTTCAGCTCCATCAGAGGCAGAAATTGGCATTCTTCAAGCGGAAAGCGTGCGCTCCGATTCTACTCCTGAAACTGAAGGAGCTGAAGATTGGCGCTTCAATCAGTTTTGGTTACCTCTGGAGAAGCAGCTTTCACTCTCCTTTAATGAAAGACAAGATCGTATAGATGCAGCAAGCCAAGCGCCAGAGTGGAAGCTAAATCCCCTGCGGATTCCAGATTGTGATACAGAGGAATGGCAGGATACCCATCCATTAGAACAAATTCGATGGACATGGGAGAAGAACCGGAATTGTAATAGTCACTATGTCAATGTCGTCAAAGCTATAAAATGGTGGAGAAGAGAGAAGCACCAAACACCTAAATATCCCAAAGGATACCCAGTTGAGCATTTAATTGGAGAATGTTGCCCTGATGGAATTACCTCTGTTGCGGAAGGTGTTACCAGAACACTACATAACATTGCTATAGACTACCAATGTTATGTAGATCAGAACCAAACCCCAGAGCTTATGGATCGAGGTGTTCCATCACATAATGTGTTCAAAAGGGTTACTCCAGAAGATTTTACCGAATTTCATAGTCAGGTATGTGAAGCTGCAAACATTGCACGTCAGGCGCTTGATGAACAAGATCTGAAGATTAGCGTTGAGCGATGGCAGCAGCTATTTGGTAAGGAGTATTTTCCAGATCCACCGCAAAATAGCGGTGGTTATACACCACGAAGAGATGTCACACGGGTAGAAGGGGGGCGATTTGCTTAGTGAGTCAGACACCTATTCCAGAATCGCTTCTAGCAGCACGACGAAATCTTGATGCTATCTCTTCAGTCTCAATTCTTGCTGACTGGGTGTGGAAGGAGGAATATGGAGTATGGGTACTTCATGCCCAGATTAAGATTGAGTCCGCTAGTAAAACCATCGTACCTAAGACCACAGAATGGTATATTCTGGCATCTCCGCATTATCCAGCAGGAGAGATTGACTTCTATCCATCGAAGAAGAATGGATTAACCAAGACGTTTCAACACCAAAGTTTTAATGGGATAGGGAAAGCATCCTGCCCATGGCGAGAGGGGAAGCTGTGTCTCAGTACACCTCTAAAAGTGTTGGGATGGCATAGTCATGATGTTGAGCCACATGATTTTCATTGGAGGCTGCACTGGCACTTTAACAGGGCTATTGAGTGGTTAAAGGCCGCATCAGAGGGCACTCTTGCCCCTCCAGGAGATCCTTTTGAGTTACCTGATTTCCCTTTGAGAGCATCTACTAGAGTGGTTTTTACCGAGGGAGAGGAATCGTTTGCACAATGGCAACAGATTCCTGTCATGGCTGGAGTTGTTGATTTAACACCTTTAGAGCACGATCGAAATACCTTTGCTGTTACATCATTCAAGTCTATTCGATATCAGGAGCTACTACGGCCAAGATGGGGAAAAACTATAAGCGATAAGGCTTCTGACGACATTAATGGGATTTGGATTCGGCTAAATCGAATTCCTGTCTTGGAACCTTGGCAGGTTCCATCAACCTGGAATGAATTGCGAGATGTCTGCCAAGGCCAGCAGATTGAGCTTGATAAGCACCTGATGGAAATATTCCACTCGATTCGAGATGGGAAACGTCATTTGCTCCTTTTAGGATTTTCCATTCCGTCAGAAATTGGAGGTTCTGTTTCACAGATGTACTGGCAGCCTATTGAGCTGCCTATTCTCTCCCATGGGCAAAAGACGGCTAAGGGCTTTAGGACAAATGAGCAGGGATACTGGCGGCGCGATCGTATTGAACTTCTCGATGGGCCAGTGCCTTTGATGTGGGCGGCAACAGAGAATTGGCATAGTGACCAAATATCAACTCGTGGGAGGTTCGCAAAAACACTAACCAATCAAAGTTTTTTAGTCATTGGCGGTGGAGCAGTCGGTTCGATCGTATCCGAGCTGCTAATTCGAGGAGGTGTTCAAAAAATTGCTTTATTGGATTCAGATAGACTTGAGATTGGTAATCTATCACGGCATACGCTTGAGATGGATTCGCTTGGAAAGGGCAAAGCTGGTGAAATTGCCAAACATCTTAACCAAACATCACCACATGCCAAAGTTGAATCTATTAATTGTGCATTTCCTTTGGTGAGTGAGGAGCAGAACAGGTTCCTTCAGCAATTTGAGGTGATTTTAGACTGTACGGGAAGCGATTCAGTTCTTACTCATCTGGAACAGTTTGCATGGGAGAGTAAGAAAGTTTTTGTCTCAATTTCACTTGGAATGGCTGCCAAGCGACTGTTTTGTTTCGTTGCTCAAGGCAAACACTTTCCCTCTCTCGCTTTCGGGGAAAAAATTGAGCCTTGGTTAGAGAAAGAACGACAAGAGCATCAAGATGTGAAGCTGCCTTGGGCAGGTGTAGGGTGCTGGCATCCTGTATTTCCAGCAAGGGCTGATGATGTGTATCTATTAGCTTCTGTGGGCGTAAAGCATCTCGATTCAATATTTGATGCTGACTCAATCCATGACTCTTTAGTGGTTTTTGAGCAGATTTACCGTGACAATAAATTCTGTAGAGTTCAGCAGGTAGATCTTTATGAAGCCCAAAGCTAGTTTAGAGTTTATTTCAAGCGACAACAAATTTGGCTTGAAAGTTGAGAAGAAAGAGGTTTCTAAAATACTAAAGATTTGCCGAAGTGCTGGCAAAAAGGAGGTTGGTGGCATATTAGTTGGAACATATGATGAAACACATCAATTTGCTCTAGTAAAGGATATATCTGGCGCTCCTTCAGATTCAAAACAAAGCCGAAGCTCTTTTTATCGTGGGATACAAGGACTTCAGAATTTGTTGAATAAGTTCTGGGCTAAACAGCAGTATTTTTATCTTGGAGAATGGCACTTTCATCCGTATGCCTCATCTGATGCCAGTCTATGCGATATTGAGCAGATGAAGGCAATTGCCGTATCAGAGAATTATAATTGTCCAGAGCCAATTTTGATCATCTGCGGTGGAAAGGTTGATGAAGAATGGGATATGGCTGCTTATGTCTTTCCACGTAACCAGGAGTGGATTAAATTAGACGGGGTTTAGTTTTTTTTAGCAGCAGCTTCATGGACAAAAAAGTAGTTCTAATAGCTGCAACATCTCACGCGATGTTAAACACCCTTAGAACTACGCAATAAAAACGACCAATCAACACAGCCTCCCGTGGAAACTGCACAGGAGCAATAGATCTATGACAAGACTCAATTTGCAATCTGTAAATGAGCGATCGGCAGTTGCCAGCCTGCAATTAGTAACTATCAGCCCCTGGAATCGAATCCGGTTCTAGGTCAAACTGCTCTAAGGATGCATCGCGGATTGCCTGCCAGCAATAGAATAATTCTTCGCCTTGCAGATCCTTGGTTCTAAATTCTTGGATTGCTTGGTCAAGCTCTTGTAGCGTGTGTAGCGTTTTCGGCGTGGCAGTAGACTTTGATGTGTCAGCCATGAGAATAACCTCCGGGGATGAGTGACAAGACTAAATGGTACGAATCGGACTAGCGTTGCCAGTAATGTTGCGAACCAAATATTACAAACCAATGGGTGTCTAGGGAACTCACAGAAGTGTATTAGAAAAACTAAATACGACCCCTTGGGTCACAGTATAACTAAAAAAGTCTTTCGCTGAAGTATTAAAAATAACGTCGTACTTTATTAATTCGAAGTTAATTCGAACTTACGGTTGATTTTAGGGGGATCCCCCTGGGGTTCAGTATTGAAAGATACAAAAATCAAAGAAACTTGTCGATCGTTAATTTTTTAATGTTAGACAGAACAAATGATAGGGACTCCGTAAATTCAGAACGGATCTCACTCAAAATCAGTAGAACCTGTGGCATCTTAGCGATCCCTGCCTGCATGATGGGTGCCCCCCACGGGTTCCCTGATGGTGTACCGTTATGAATGGATAGACTCAAAGACCTATATAGATATGTCACCCGCCTGGAACCGTCGGCACGTTCTTTCACTCTCAGATTTCGCACCCTGGGAGTACAACACCGTCCTACAAACCGCCAACAGTTTTCGTGAAGTCCTGTCGCGGCGCACGAAGAAAGTTCCCACTCTTCAGGGACAGGTGGTCACTAATTTATTCTTTGAGCCGTCCACCCGCACCCGCAGTAGCTTTGAACTGGCCGCCAAACGGTTGTCTGCCGATACCCTCAACTTTGCACCAGGGAGTTCTTCTCTGACCAAGGGGGAAACGATTCTGGATACGGCGAAAACCTATTTGGCCATGGGTACCGATCTGATGGTGATTCGGCACAAGGAGGCCGGGGTTCCCCATGCGATCGCGGCGGAAATGGATCGGCTTAATTCGGGCGTTGGGGTGTTGAATGCGGGAGACGGCCAGCACGAACACCCCTCCCAAGCATTGCTGGATCTGTTTACCCTGTGTGCGTTGCTTGATCCCGCGAATCCGCGTTTGGAACTGCTACAAGGCAAGAAGATTGCGATCGTGGGGGATATTCTGCATTCGCGGGTGGCGCGATCGAACCTGTGGAGTCTAACGGCGAGTGGGGCGGAAGTACACCTAGCCGCGCCGCCGACCCTGTTGCCCAAACAGTTTGCGGATTACGTGAAAGCGTCCGGTGCGGAGGATTCCGCTGACGGGATCGATCGTAAATTATTTATCCATTGGGAGCTGGAGCCAGCGCTGCAAGCTGCCGATTTTGTGATGACGTTGCGCTTGCAAAAGGAGCGGATGACGAGTCATCTTCTGCCCAGTTTGCGGGAGTATTACCAGCACTTTGGTATTACGCGGGAACGGTTGCAGCAATGCCAGCCCTACGTGAAAGTGATGCATCCTGGGCCGACTAATCGGGGCGTGGAGATTACGTCGGATATCATGGATGATCCGGAGATGAGTTTGATTGCGGAACAGGTGACGAATGGGGTGGCGGTGCGGATGGCGCTGTTATATCTGATGGGGGGTGGTAAAGCTTAGGGAACAGCGCATAGGTAGGAGGGTAAAAGGGGAAAGGTAAAAGGGGAAAGGTAAAAGATAAAAGGTAAAAGGTGAAAGGTAAAAGGTAAAAGGGGTAGGAGGGTAGGGGATATTATTTTTTGGTAAATCCCTTAGTAAATGGTTGGTCTGGAGAGATTGCTTCAGATTCTTGGTGTCTGTTTAAATTTCAACGTTGGACGATCGAACCTATGCAGCAATTGACAATGATTCGCCCGGACGACTGGCATTTGCATTTGCGGGATGGGGATGCGCTGAAGGCGGTGCTGCCCCATACGGTGCGGCAGTTTGCGCGGGCGATCGTGATGCCGAATTTGAAGCCTCCGGTGCGGACGGTGGAGGAGGCTGCGGCTTACCGCGATCGGATTGTGGCGGCGATTCCGGCGGGGCAGTCGTTTGAGCCGCTGATGACGCTGTATCTGACGGATAATACTGCGCCGGAGGATATTGTTAAGGCGAAGGAATCGCAGTTTGTTAAAGCGGTGAAGTACTATCCCGCTGGGGCGACGACGAATTCTGACTCCGGGGTGACGGATATTCGTAAGTGCGATCGGGTGTTTGAGGCGATGCAGGTGGTGGATTTACCGCTGTTGCTGCATGGGGAAGTGACGGATAAAAGTGTGGATGTGTTCGATCGGGAGAAGGAGTTTATCGATCGCTATTTGCAACCTTTGCGTCAACGCTTTCCGAAATTGCGAATTGTCTTTGAGCACATCACAACTGCGAATGCGGTGGAGTTTGTTTTAGCAACGGATAAGATTGCGGCGACGATTACGCCCCAGCACTTGCTGTTTAATCGTAGTGATATTTTCCAAGGGGGTATTCGGCCCCATTGGTATTGTTTACCGATTTTGAAACGGGAGGAGCATCGGTTGGCATTGCTGAAGGCGGCGACTTCGGGAAATCCTAAGTTTTTCCTGGGGACGGATAGTGCGCCCCATGGCCGCGATCGTAAGGAGAGTGACTGCGGTTGTGCGGGGTGCTATTCGGCGTTGCACGCGCTGGAACTGTATGCGGAAGCCTTTGAGAGTGTGGAGGCTTTAGATAAGTTGGAGGCGTTTGCCAGTTTCTATGGCCCGGATTTTTATCAATTACCGCGCAATACGGACAAAATTACCTTGAGTAAAACCGACTGGACAATCCCAGCGGAAGTCCCGTTCCCTGACTCGAATTTGGTGCCGCTGCGGGCTGGCGAGAAAATGTCCTGGCAAGTGCTGTAATCAGCGGAAATCTACTCTTAAGCCATGATTTTGTTGACGATACACAGGACTTTATCGGGACAGTTGGGAACGGGAATGGGTTTGCTCCATGATCCTACTTCTGTGACACCGAGGGTATGTTGCCGCAGGATATGTGCTCTCACGTTATCTGGGGTGCCAATGACGAGAAGGGTGAGAATGCGAGGATCGGCATTGTTGAAACGATCGAGGTTGATGAGGGGATTAGTCATGATGGTTGGTTTCTGGGTGTGATAGGGGTTGCAAACGTTGAGAACGGAGCGGTTACTGTGTTCAAAATATGCATGGCAAAGTAGAGGGGGCTAGTAGAGTAAAATGGCTTCTAGCCTCCAGAATGGCGATGTCAGGCTTGGGGGTAACTAATTTGTGTTGATGTTGTTTAGGGCAAGATGACCGACTCCGAACTGATTACGGTTTCGGAAGCTTCTGAGTTATCCGGCTATACGCCTCAGCACGTCAGGCTATTGATTCGGCAGGGGCTGATCAAGGCCCGTCGTGCAGGGGGAATCTGGCTGGTGGAGGCTTCCAGTCTACGCAATTATCTAGAGAGTGCTCCGAAGCCAGGGCCGAAACCTGAAGCTTCAGAGGAATAGTCATATTCTAAAAGGAATATAATTCATTATGGCATTGTTGGCTTGAAAGTCAAGTGTTGAGGTCAGGCACTTCTGATCTTGGCTATTGGAGCTTTGAAGGAAAAATTTCGTGTTCTGAGGCTCACGTTTTAAGGTTTGATGCTGACGATCGCGGTTCTGAGGTTAAAGTTCGGAGTCCAAAGGTCAAAGTTCCTTGTGTTGCAAGCAATGCTCCGCAAACGGAAGTCCAAGTTCCGGCTTCCAAGCACAGATACTGGAGTTCAAAGATCGAAGTTTTGTGCTCGAGGGGCGGAATTTTGTGTTTTTGGGTTTAAATGGGGAGGATGGGAGGGCGATCGTTGGGTTATCTCTACTGGGTATCCAGCATCAGAGCACGAAAGCCTGCTTGAACAAAGTGACGATCGCCTGTGACAGCATCAGTCAAGTCATGCTGCTGCATGACGATGAAGGAAATACAGTCAGTCAAGCCCCAAGTTTTATCAGGACGGGATTGGTAGAGGGCGAGAGCTTGCATCAGGAGTTCGGTATTAACGCTGACAATCTTGATATTGTCGGTTCGATAGCACTGTTGAATAAATTGAACGGCTCCATTGCGATTGAATGCACTCAAGGCGTTGCCGACTTCCGCAAAGATGGCTTCTGTAATCCAGACTTCGGAGGCTGCACGAATGCGGGGAAACAGTTGTTTTGCCCGGTTGTGGTAATCGTCGCGGGGATTGAGCAAGGCTTGAATGAATGCGGTGTCGAGAAACAGACGCTCATTACTCATAAATCGGTTTCCTGATGTTTGGGTGTGCCGTAAAGGTAATGATCGTGTTCGGCTGACCAATCGGCAGGAGCTTCAACAGTTCCGGTAAGGGATTCCAGGACATCCCAAGCATTACTAGAAGTTTGTGAATGTTGCTGTCGAAGAGTGGTGACAAATTGTAGAACTTGTTGTTGCAAGTCATCGGACAAGTTATTCATCTCTTCAATAACTTGTGTAATAATTGGGCTACTCATTTGTATTACTCCTGATATTAGAGACAATATATTGCTTGATCAATTATTTCTGAAAAATTTATATTATTAAGCGTCATTAATGAGAGAAGAACTATGCCATGCATTAAAAAAATCTGGATAGCTTAGATATTGGGAACAATGCCAAATAATCTTATAAATAAGTTGCCATCGAAAATCTTGACTTTCTAAGTTATAGAATAAATCATCTTGACCATCTCTCCAGCAAGATTTTAGGCTCTGAATAATTTGACAAAGTTGAGATTTCTTCTTCATACTACATAGTTTTTCTGTCGCATCTATCACACTAAGCCAGTTATCAGATTGTTTAACTTGATCAATTAAGTTATTCAAGTCAAATTCTTGCTTATTAAGTTCCATAGGTATTTCCAATTCTAAATGCTTTTGACTATGGATCTTAGCTATTACACTCTGATGTTTAGCACGCTGTGTAGGTAATAGTTTTTGGCTATAGCCAATCTGTAATATTTCTCTTGTTTTAATGCTTGTTTCTCCTAGCATTTCTAACGTAATTGCGATATACCAGCGAGTTTTTGGGTCAGGGCACTTATCAAGTAGCTGAATCAAAAATTTTCTTGTCATCTTATTATCTATATTCAGTCGAATAACTCTAATAGCATTTTGGCTAATTGGACTGAGAAATAAAAACCATTTCCCTTTATTACCGAATCCAAATGCATACTCTACAGTTTTTGATAGCGTAAGCTCTAGTTCAGAATAATCACGAAACTCTTTAATACCTTCCACAGCCAAGAAATACGCTCTAAAAGAATGTATTCCGGCACAAGTATCTTGAAAATTCATTAATTGCCGAATTAGGTTCTCTCTATTTTGGTTGCCAACCTGCTTACTTTGGTTGCTAACTTGAGGTAGACCTAGCCAAAAAAGTACTACTTCAATCCACTGAGGTTCAAAGATTCTGTAACATTCATCCTCTTCTACCAAATTCTCACTACTTTGATCAGTATCTTTAAAAGGTAAGAAATAATGCCCATCATCGATCACCAATGCCGCAAAATATTCCTGAAACGTAGGATGGAGGAAAGCATAAACTCGCTCAAGCGGATTTTCTTCTGCAACACCGATACGATTGAGACAATTAAGTTTTAGAGCAAGATCAAATAGGGAATCCTTGTCATTGGCAGCACCGAGAAACTGATTGACAAACTTCTCTCGTAAACGGAAGCGAGAACTTTCCTGATCAATTGCTTCTTTTGCTAGTTCCCCTAAAGCCTGGTTCAATTCATCACGCTTCTCTGTACTTAATTGTATTGGAACCTTGCCCTTGTTCCATTCATAAAACGTATCCACAAACCACTCATACAGCCCAGCTTTTGTTTCCGGGAGTTCACCTTGCCGTAATTGCCAACTGTAACAAAGCAAGGTTAAGCGCAACGGATTTTTTACCATATCTCGAATCCGTTCTTTGCCTGGTTGCTCTAACGCCACCTTAAGTTTCTGCCGTAATGCTGGTTCAGTCGCGAACCATTTATCAACAAGCTGATGCACTTCGGTTGGATACTCAAAATCTAGATTGCGGTACACATCGAAACCATCAAGGGCATTCTTCCCCGCATCCCACACATTTAACCGACAGGTTAGAACAACTCGCACATTCTGCAACCAGCCCTCACGCATCTGAGTAGCAATTTGGTGAAGTGCATCCGAAATTGCCATTTCATCTACACCATCCAACAATAACCAGACTTTCCCAGTTTTCAACAGTTGTCCCAGTTCCTCTCGATGCTCTGGCGAAACTTCTAGCTCTCCTATTGCTGTTTGCAACCAGTCACTCAGTAAATACTCTCTTAGTTTTCTTTCTCTTACTTCCGCTAAAGGAATCCAAATGGGTATCCCATCGGTTTCCTTCAGAATCCAATCTCCAATTTTCTGGAGTTGGGTTGTCTTTCCAGCTCCAGGTTCCCCAATAATTGCAATACGCTTTCCCTGACTATACTTACTTTGCTGTTGCCGCAATACTTGTTCAAAAAAGTCATCTTGGCTAATAGGTGTAATCTTCTCCTCGTAGAGTTCCGAACCCTTCTCTGCTGAGGCCCCATCATTAGAGCGATACTTTGACTGCTCTCGTCTCTCTACTACTCCTAGCGGTACAAAGATTTTATCCAGTTGAAAGCGAACTCCACTCCGCCCCATTAAAGCATTCGTTGTTAATCCTTTCCAAAAGCTTAGCGGATTTCTGCAAATTTCCCGCCAGTTAATTTCATAGTCCTGACGGTTAACTAGGAGGGTAGCTACTTGCTCTATCTCAGTTGATGATGAAGGAGGTAATCCAAAAATCTCATTTCTTTGCGTAACACTTAGGCAACGAGCTACTTCCCAAAGATAGTCATTGCTCCAGCAATCAATTTCAATATCAGGATACTGCTGCCGTTTTTGTTGTAGAGTCCGCTTGATATCTGCGGTGGTGCCTCGTCTAGCATTGTAGACAAATACCCATTTCTTAAGAATGTCCTGCCAATGCTGTACAGCACCCTCAAGATCTTCATCAATCTTCTTTTGAACTTCAGCCTGCTTTAACTCATCGGGTGAGTAAACCTGAAAAATTATTCCTTCAGCCTCGATTAACCCATCACATTTACGATCGCCATATTTGCCATAAGGACGAACACGCTCAAATTTTCCTGGCTGAGCCCTGACCATAATGGCTTCAAAGAGATTTTGAAAATCATCACCACTTGCCCGGAGACACCGATTCTCAAATTTGAGGTAATGATAATCGGTGGCTGGGGCATACTCGTTAGGTCTGCTCTTTGAAGATTCACCCATATGGTTTGTTGAGCCGTGTTCCTGCTGCTAATGAGTATTTTAGCGATTTCAGAGAGAGATCGCTCTCCAACCCTCGTCTTCCAACATCAGAACTCAATAAATCAAGCTCTGATCACGAAGCTTCGACCTCAGAACTCTAAACTCCGACCTTTTTGCCTAAAAAACGAAGCCCAGAACTCGGAACGTCGATTAGATTCCTCCAACTTCCAAGCTCTGAGCATCAATTGTGAACCTTGCTACGCAACGCTTCACAAACAGAAGTTTAACTGTCAAACGTTTTGCTAAACCGTTGCCTCTCCACTCTTCACCGCTGCCTCCTGACTCTTCGCCTTCCGAGGCTTCCGGGCAAACCGTTGCCCCATCTCACTCACCACCGCATCCATCCCACCCACATTTCCACTCGCCTTCGCGTAGCTATACACCTGCAACGCCGCCGCATACGCCTCACTACCCACCGCAAGGCAAGTATCATCCAACAACTCCTGCAACTGCGTCATCGACAGCAACAACGGATACAACGCCTCAAAAAGCTGCACATCCTTCCGCAACTCCTCCAAATCAAACGATCGCGGTAAAAAATCCGGATTCTGCGTCGCCACCTCCAACGCCTTACTGACAAACGCCCGACTCTTATCCCCCATCTTGGGTAGAGCCTTCCGCTCCTCCGCACTCAAATCCACCAAAAACGGCAGCTTCTCCTTAATTGTGGCAACCGCCGCCAACACCGCCTCCCGATCGGCCTGCGTCATCGTTGCACTAATATTCGTGGCCATTGTAGACTACTCCCTGTACGGGTTTACGCCTCTAGAATGCCCAGATTCTCCCACCAAAATCCTGATTCCCTTTGGGTGGAATCATAAACTCGAACTTTGTGAGCGAGATTGCAGCATTCACAGTCCCGGCCTCTGTGTTTACCAAAGGATAGGATGACTCGAAGGGGCCGATCGCGGGAAGACGCTTGCAACTTTTGCTGGGTTTCACGATTGATGTAAGGAACAAGCCGATCGTACTCCCTACCCACCGCAAGGCAAGTATCATCCAACAATTTCCCCACCAACTCAAAACTAGAAACCCAGGCAACTAGAAACTAAACTGTGTCCTGATATTGCCCACATAGACAGTTGAATTGCTCTCGAAATTATTGGGATTAAAAATGGCATAAAACGCAGGAACGATCGCAAGGTTCTTGTTGATCGGGTAATAGTAGGAAAACTCTAGATCGTACTGCTTACCACCATCTCCAGCACCCGACAGAAGAAAATTGCGCCCCGAGGTATAGCTATGGGGCATCACAAACGAAACCACGCCTAATGCACCCGGTTTGCCTAAATCAGGGAAGCCCAGACCCACTTGGAAAGACTGAACTTTGATATCGCCCCCTGTCCTTGCTGGATTGATTGGATCAATCCCCACGCGCCCCCAGGAATAACGACCAAATAACCCAAATTTCTTCGTAATGTTCCATTCAAGATTCACAATCCAGGCATCGGAATTCGCATCATTCACCCTGCCCCCAAACCCATCATCTGCGTAACCATAGGGCAATGGCTCACCCACCGCACCACCAATGAAACCGTTATACGCCTTAATCCGAGTCCGGGCATAATGCAACTTCAAGTTCAAATTCTGCATCGGACTATAGGCCAACTCCGTCGCGATCGTGTACGTGGAATTGAACAAACCAGCATTCGGATTGCTGGAAGTATTGAAGGTGGCCGAATTCAAAAATTCAGTATTCTCAGCCAAAAAGCCTGTTGTCAATCGTAATTGCGGGCTGATTGTCCAAGTTAAAACTGCACCAGAGCCCCGATCGACGGCATTGGACAGCGTGCTGCCATTGGAGTTATAGCTCGTGGCACCCCGCATGAAAAAAGTATAGCGATTGCCATCGTAGTATTTGTAAAAATTGAGCCGTGGCCCCACCGCCAAACGAATATCCTTGCTCAGTGGAAACGTATAGGACAATTCCCGCACAACCACTGAATTCGCCGTCGGAGATCCTGTCTGATCTAGGAACGGAACACCCCAAGAATTAAAGAACCCAGCCGAGACCAATTGATTGGCAGGAGAATTCCCATTGCCCGTCACCAGCTGCGTCACCAACAAATCTTTGCCCGTAAAAGATGTGTTGAGATTTAAAAATAAGTAATACCCAAAGGTTGCAGCTGTATCACTCCCTTGGCGCACCACGCGGGAAGGTTGATTAGTTATCGGCGATCGACGAGGTGGCGCAAAAGCGCTCCCCGCAACCCCCCGTTCCGTTAAGACATCCCCCGTTGGAAAAGCACCTGTCAGGTTAAACCAAAGATCCCCAGTGAGTTTAGTCGTCGTTGAAAATTGCTGCTTTTGCAAAGTCGCAACCTTACTCTCCAAGGCATCTACGCGCCCCCGCAAAGTTGCGAGTTCCGCAGCAAATTCTGTTTGCAGTTTTTCTAACGTGGCTAAATCTTCTTTGCTCGCCAATGCCCCTGTGGCAGCCGCAATGAGCTCGTTGATACGATCCATACAGGCATTTAAGCCAGCGGCAAATTCATAGCGCGTCAAAGCTCGATTGCCTCGAAAAGTCCGATCGGGATAGCCCGCAATGCAGCCATAACGTTCGACCAACGATTGCAGCGCTTGAAAAGCCCAATCTGTAGGTTTAACATCCGACAGTTGTGAAACCGAATTAATCTGTGCGAGGGGCTCCTCATCTGCCATAACCGACGACCCATCGGTTACATCTGAGGCTTGATCCGCTAACCGCAGTCGATCGTAGTCAGCAATGCCCAATAAGGTTTCTGTTGTTTTACCATTGGATAATGCAACACTGGGTGAAATCATTATCCCTGCTACAACCGACAATGCGAGCACCGACGAACGGAGCCACGAAATTTGCACCAACATTGGCAACAATCCTCACACTAAAATATCAGCTCAAAAATGTCAGCTCAAAAATGTCAGCTCAAAGAATATCTACTCAAAAAGATATCCGCTCAAACTCTAATTCAATGGCTTACGCTCTGCTGCTGGCGGCAATTTCCGTTGGTCTTCTGAAGGTAAAAAACCTGCGTTAAACACTTTATCCACAGGGGGTGGCTCAACCCCCAACACAGTCGCCACCTGCTGAATCGTCTTCTCTAATCGTGCAGGGTCAATCCCTCCTACGCCCACCTTTTCCGATTCTGGTGTGACATACAACTGTTGCAGCGCAATTTGTAATCGCCGCTTCTCCGCATTGGCATCCATCAAAGCATCTCCTGCTTTCGTCACAGAGGCAAGTGCGGCTACTGGATCTTTCAACGTATCTTGAAAACCTTTGACATAGGCCCGAAGAAAGCTTTTGACGACTTCTGGATTCTGATCAAGAAAGGCTTTTTTCACCACGATCGCATTGCCATACAAATCCAAACCGTAGTCCGTGTAATAAAACACATTAAACTCTTCGGGCTTCTTGCCAGCTTTTTCCAGAGAGGGGACTACCGTCGTGGCAAATCCACTAACTGCATCCACATCCCCTTTCAACAAAAACGCTTCTCTCAGCTTCGGCTCCATCGTAATCCATTCGACACTGTCCGGCTTCAGCCCCAGTTGACTGGCTAGAACCGGCCAAATTCTACGAGGTGCGTCGCCTGCGGGAGCACCTAGCTTTTTCCCTGCTAACCCTTTCGGATCATTAATATTACTAGACTTGAGGGTGACGATCGAAAAGGGGGAGCGGTTATAGGGTACAGCAACGGCTACAACGGAATCGTTGGGGTTCTTGGCATTAAACTCAATCATGGAGTAAATATCGCCAAAGCCAATCTCAAACTGGCCCGCTGCAACCTTGGTGATGGTATCCGATGAACCATATCCACGCTCAAGTTTGACATCCAAGCCTTCCTCTGCAAAATAACCACGCTCAATGGCTAACGTAATCGGCGCATTATCCCCTTGTAACAACCAGGATGGATTCACTTTAATCGATCGTTTGCCCTGGGTATTACTAGTCGCAGTAGATGTACCTGGAGCACTTGAATTGGGTGCTTGTGCCTGACACCCTGTAAAAACCATCGCGCCAACTAGTAGCATTGGCAATAGCAAACGTTTCATCACTCCATCACTCCTCTGTTAACGACCCCACTATGTCTATCCCTATGTCTATCCCATAGACATCAATCAACTAGACATCAATCAACTAGACATCGATCAACGGCTTATTACCATTAACAGATCATTCAACCAATCATTTAAGCTATTCAGCCAATGATTCAATCAAGGATGATCCGCCAAAGTCTCAGTGAATGCAGCCAAATATTAACTGAATATTAAATTCATATCTAAATCAAATGATTGTCTCGAAGCAATTGCTCCAAAATATTGCAACTCAACATGCATTCAATTGTTTGAAACACAAACTGTTATACATGAACTATTCATGCTTTATCTGATGAGCCAGCTAATGACTGAGTAAAAACTGAAACCAAGGATGAAACTGTTATGTGGGATACGATCATGCAGTTTTTTTTAGCGCATGATCAATAATTATGCTGGCACACCATCTGTCTCTCTCTCTTGATTGCTAGTCTTCATTTCGTGCGTAACGAGACCTAAGTTTCAGCATGTCTATCCCTGAATCGAGGTTACTCTATGCTCCAGTCTGAGTACATTACTGATGTTCGGAATAGTCGCGCTTCATCCTCCTTCCTTGAGTTCGATCGTGTGGGTTTAGAGTATCCCTTTGAGGGGGGCATGCGGCGGATTATTGAAGAGGTTAGTCTATCCATTGCGCCGGGTGAATTTGTGTCCTTTGTAGGCCCCAGTGGTTGTGGCAAGACCTCTATTTTGCGGATGGTCTCTGGATTAGCTCCTGCGCCGATCGGGGCAGTGCGGATGCGCGGGGAAACCGTCACCAAGCCTTTGCGCAATGTGGGAATTGCATTTCAAAATCCTGTGATGATGCCTTGGCGCAACACCATCAGCAATGTGATGCTGCCCTACGAAGTGGTACAACCTTTTAAGCGCGACTTTAAAGATCCGAAGAAACGGCAAGCCATGGTGCAAGAAGCCCAAAAATTGTTGAAGGTGGTGGGGCTTCAGGATTTTCAGGAGCAATATCCGTGGCAACTGTCCGGTGGTATGCGCCAACGGGCTTCTCTTTGCCGAGCCCTGATTCACCAGCCAGAGATTTTATTATTGGATGAACCTTTTGGAGCACTTGATGCCTTCACGCGGGAAGAAATGTGGGTCATGCTGCAGGAACTTTGGATGCAGGTGCAATGTGTGTGTATTCTAATTACCCACGATTTGCGAGAGGCCGTATTCCTATCCGATACGATCTATGTGATGGGGCCCCGCCCCAGTTCGATCGTCTATCAAGTGAAACCCAATCTCCCTCGGCCTGTGACCCCAGAAATGATGTTGTCAGATGATTTTAATCATATTGTGAATGACTTACGGCGACACATTCATCGAAATTAGACAAATTGGCCTGCTCTTTCTGACATGATTGGTTGTCCAGTAAGTTTCTTGAGGGTTTATGGAAGCATTAGAGAAATTCTCACGATCGAAGAAGGCAACGATCGTTCTACCATTAGTCGCAACGTTGTTTTTCTTAATCCTTTGGGAAGTTTTGACCATTGTTTTAAAAATTCCATCCTTTAATTTGCCTGCACCTTCCGTGGTTTTCAATGCAATGATTACGAAGTGGCCAGCAATTATGGAGAATTCGATTCAAACGTTATTGACGACCTTGGCAGGATTTTTCTTAGCAATTATTACTGGAGTGATTTTAGGTTTTTTGATTGGGTATTCTCGGTTAGCCTATGTAATTCTTTATCCTATTTTAGTGGGATTTAACACAATCCCGAAAGTTGCCCTGGTTCCCTTATTTGCGCTGTGGTTTGGGATTGGAACAGTACCAGCCATTCTCACAGCTTTTTTATTAGCTTTCTTCCCGATCGCGGTTAATGTAGCCCTGGGGTTGGATACAGTAGAGCCGGAAATGAAGGATGTCATGCGGGCTTTGGGTGCTAGCCAAGTGGAGATATTTCAAAAAATTGGCTATCCCCATTCCCTTCCCTATATTTTTGCATCCCTGAAAGTTGCGATTTCCTTGGCCTTTGTGGGGGCTGTGATTTCAGAAACCGTGGCTTCCAATCGCGGCATTGGCTATATGATTGTCAGCGCCAGTTCTAATTTTGATGTGCCCCTTGGTTTTGCAGGACTGTTGATGCTGGGGATTATGGGGACATTACTGTATGGGCTGTTTGCAGGACTTGAGAAAAAGGTAATCTACTGGGCACGATGAGACAGGCTGGGCCAGTAAAACATTAGGGGCAGAAAAGCACTGGGCACACAAAACCAGAGGTGCAGTGGGTCAAGTCCGCTCTACCACTGCACCTCTGGCCCACGCTATCGCTCAAGGGCTGCTAATTGTTGCTAGTTCTGTCTACTCTTCCTGCGCCGCTTAGAGCTAGTTTGACTCCGATCGATTCAACCATTGCCAATGAAGATAGTTGGCATGCAAGAACTGTGGCCGTAGGGAGCGAGATGCGTCCTGCAATGGTTGCTTTGAGTTTGCGATCGATGGTGCTGACCGAGCTTGATTTCGTTGATGGAAGAATTTCATATTGGCCTCCGAGACTGTTTCTGAGGCACAACCAAACCTGTCACCGCACTCTGAAAAGGTACGTTCGAATCTTTAGTCTGTGCTTTTTACTACATTTTGATTCTAGCACGATGCAAACTGTCCAACCAGGGGGGTCATCAATTGATAACCCACAATTTTTATTCCCTCTGAGTGGAGTCATAAACTCGAACTTTGTGAGCGAGATTGCAGCATTCACAGTCCCGGCCTTTGTGCTTGCCAAAGGAGAGGATGACTGGAATGGGTCGATCGTGGGAAGACGCTTGCAACTTTTGCTGGGTTTCACGATTGATGTAAGGAACGAGCCGATCGTACTCAATACCAACGATCTTATTGTTTTTCAAACAGCCGAGATTGAGCTCATATTGGCCATCACGGTATTGATTAATCGTATTCTTCGCTTCAATGCCTTTGGCGATCGCCCGTTGGAACCCTAAATCGCCAAACTGGGTAATTCGCAAATAAGCCGCAGTCACCGTTTCGTCAAAACGTGGCTCCTGCCGTGTGACTACATACCCACACACAGCAGTGTTAAATTCATCATTCCCAAAAATTCCGTATTCTGTAGTCGATCGTTGGGTAGACAGGGCGGGTAGGTCACAGGGTGGCTCTGGAGCAGCAGGCACAGCCTGACTGGGAGTGGATGGCTGGGGCAAAGGAGCTTCAGCCGCGATCACGGGAACTTGCAGACCTAGGAAGCCCCCAATGGAAACCACAAGGCCCATAGAAAAAATAATTGCTTGTCTTGTTGGCCAGTTTAGGTATTCCATTTCAGTCTGCCCTCGCGATCGCGCACCTTAGCTCAAGCTGCTTAGATGCTTATGTTCCATAGATCCCTCACAAACTGCCATGATGCAATTAAAAGATGTTGAATTTGTATCGAGTCTTGAACAGATTTGCCAATGGAACAGCCAACGGATGGAGGAAACCCACTGGAAATTCATTGTTCCCCTACAATAGAATGACCACCCGTGGAAATAGCTCCGCCCGTGGAAATAGCTCCGCTGAAAAAACTCGGCTAGGTTCTAGCGACCTGGTTGACAGCTACTTCAGGGATCACTACTTGACTGACGGTTACTTTTGGGTTCTCTGGTCACTGCATTATGGTTACTGAATTAAAGCTCTCCTGTCCCCCCCTAGTTCATGCCAACGATCACTTTGCGATAACCTTTGCCCCCTTGTCGATCGACGAAGCCTATCGGCTGGCGGATGACGGAGCCAACGGCGCGATCGTCCTCATGAGTGGCATGGTACGCAACAATACCGAAGGGCGCGGCGTCGATTTTTTAGAGTATCAAGCCTACGAACCCATGGCTCTGCGGGTGTTTCAGCAAATTGCCACGGAAATTCGGCAAACTTGGCAGGATGTGACCCACATTGTGATTCACCATCGCACGGGAAAATTGGAAATTGGGGAAGTCAGTGTGTTGGTGGTTGTAGGTTGTCCCCATCGATCGGAAGCCTTCGCCGCCTGCAAATTCGCGATCGACACCCTAAAGCACAACGCTCCCATCTGGAAAAAAGAGCATTGGGAAGATGGTTCCAGCACCTGGGTCAGCATTGGCGCTTGCGAGCAAAACGAGAATAGCAACTGCTAAAACGTCCGGTTTACTGAGGTTGGTATCCACGGTTGATATCTATCCCGAAAACACACGTTTACTAGATCAGTAGTAGAAATTGAGTGCGCAAAGGAAGGCAATTTTTGTACTCAATCATCAGCACGAAATCGCTAGATAGAGCACCTGAAGAAACATTACTTCCTAGTAAAATCAACTGATAAAGATCGCTAACGATGAATTGTCCCGATCGCTTGCAGCATCACATCCCAAAACACACCATTTTGAACAAATAGTCCAAATCGAACCACTAGTGGGATATCCGGATCAATCCTTAGCTTTTCAAAGGCAAACGGTACAATTAGCAATGCCAACATCGCTGCCAACAGAAAAGTTGGACGAAAATCCTGACCGCGAATGACACCGCTAAAATAGACTCCCAACAGCACTCCACAATACATCATGCCTTGTTCCAGAACTGAAAGCTGGCCCTCCTCGGCCTGGGTTATCCCGTACCAACAAGCTACTAACAGCGATGAATAACGATCGGAGCCGCGATCAACGGGCCAATGCTGTCGTGAAGTTCTAGGTCGTAACTGCTGTCTGCCTATCGATCGATTCAGGTCAAAGTATTTCAGCAGATTCATGGAATTTCCTTAAATACAGTAGATCAACGAACAGTTGTCCCAACTAAACTGGGTACCACCCTTTTGCTTCAGGTGAGCACTTGGCTGCACCTTTCTCCTTTAGGCGATAATTCTCGCAGGAAAGTTTCCCGATTTTGGGCGATCGGCAAGAACCAAACAAGGTCTTTACAAATATGAAAAATCTGGATAAAGAAATTCAACCTAAGATGGGGCAAGGTATAATATTGCAAGCCTAAACCAAGTTAAGCCATCTCTTATCTGATGAACTGCACCTTAACTGGTGAACTGAACGATCGGGAACAATCAAAGTCTTGGCAAAAAATTGATTAGTCCCATCCTTGTTTTGGGAACTGCTGAGTGCAGACTACACCTCTCAGACCATCCTAAAAGCCTTGAGGCAACAATACCGTGCGAATGCGTTGCAGCAAGGTGTTAAACGGCTGCCAATTATCGTCTTGGGTAATCGGTTCCCAAACCGCTTCAATTTCTGGACGGGTAATGACTAAATCCGGATTTTGGGCGTAGAGTTGGGCTTGGATAGCAGGCAAGTCGGCCTCTGGAACGGTGTTTAACAATTGGTGATAGCGTTGTCGCCATTGATCGAATAACGGTTGTAGATCGGCGATTTCGATCGGGAAATCTGCCAGAATCTGGTTAGCATCCTGTCGCCAAGTGGGCGAAAATTGTCGAGTGAGTTCCCAGAAAAAGCCATGGTAGCTGGTTTGGGAATTGTGGAGAAATTCGATCGTCGTTTTCAACAATTCCCTTGCCAGTCCATCATCCGCTAATTCTTCCGTTTGCCCAAAGCCAAGCTTTTTCAGCATGAGAGCCCGATAGGTTTGGCCGTAGTGGGTGTCATACTGGGCGATCGCGGCGTCGAGATCTGATTCAGAAATCACTAGCTTCAACGGAACCTGCAACATTTGGAGATTCCATTTACAAATCATGGGTTGATTGGAATAGGCATAGCGTCCGAAATAGTCAAAATAGGCAGCGGTAAATTTCGGATCAAGGCTGGGAATAAAGGCGTAGGGGCCATAGTCAAAGCTTTCGCCCGTAATCGCCATATTATCGGTATTTAACACCGCATGGCAAAATCCCGCCGCCATCCACTGCGCAGTTAATTCCGCTACTCGACCAACTAATTCTCCATAGAAGCGGGCATAGCGATCGGGCTCTGGTAGCAAGTGAGGATAGTAATATTCGATCACATGCTCCAATAGATTGGCGATCAAATCCTTACGACCTAGGTAATGCAATCGTTCAAAGGTACCGAAACGGATATGCGATTGCTGAACCCGAATCATCACCGACGATCGGGTGGGCGAGGGTTCATCGCCCCGCCAGAGTTTTTCCCCTGTTTCCACCAAACTCAAACAGCGGGACGTGCGAACACCCAAACGGTGCAGCATTTCCGCCGCTAACACTTCCCGGACGCCCCCCTTCAAGGTTAACCGTCCGTCGCCCCCTCGGGAATAGGGCGTGGTGCCCGACCCCTTGGTGCCCAGGTCATAGAGCCGATCGTCCACCCCCCGCACTTGCCCATAGAGAAAGCCGCGACCATCCCCCAGCGCAGGATTGTATTCCCCAAATTGATACCCGTGGTAGCGCAAAGCCAGAAAGGGCGATCGGCCTTGAAATTGCCCAAAGGCTTCAATGAAATGGCGATCGCTGATGGCTTCCGGGTCGAGTCCCAACTGCTGCAAGACATCATCATTACGCCACCGCAGCGCATGGCTAGGAAATTCCGCTGCTGGAACGGGATCGAAGTAACCTTCTCCCAACTGTTCGATCGCGGGTTCATAGTTGAGCGCCAGAATGGGGTTCACGGGGGACGGCCTAAAAATAGAACGCTTCCCATCCTAGCGAGATTTGACCGTTCTTTTGCAAGAAAAGATTAATCTATTGGTTAAAGAATTCCCAATCCTAGCCACTGCCTTTTGAAGACTTACGGTCGCTTCAGTATTTAACGGGCGGTTGGGGAACTGGTGGAACTGGATTTTTTCGTCACAACTAGGTTGTCGCGGTGAACGACGGTGTCTTCTCCCGCACGGCCTAGGATTGTGGCGATTTCGTCCGATCGACGGCCTCGGATTTTCTGTAAGTCCTGGCTATTGTAGTTCACCAAGCCCCGCGCCATTTCCTGGCCATGGAGATTGCAGAGGCGCACGGCTTCATCGGCATCAAAGCTGCCCTCAATGCCAATAATGCCAGCGGAAAGCAACGACTTGCCTGCATTGCGAATGGCGTTGACGGCACCATCATCCAAATAGAGTTTGCCAGCGGGAACCATCCCATGGGCAATCCAGCGCTGACGGGCACTGATGGGGCGAGCATGGGGTTCAAATTGCGTGCCGATCGACTCCCCAGCTAGGATTTTCAGCAAGTTCCGGGGTTCTTGGCCGCGCGTGATCACAGTTCGCACCCCTGCCCCCGTGGCAATTTGCGCCGCCGAAATTTTTGTGACCATGCCGCCCGTGCCCCATTGGGTGCCGGAACTGCCCGTATCAACGGCTAAGTCGTCAATGTTTTTAACTAATACGATCGGTTTTGCATCGGGATTGGTGCGGGGATCGGCGGAGTAGAGGCGATCAACATCAGTGAGCAAGAATAACCAATCGGCATCCACCAAACTAGCGACCAAGGCGGAAAGGGTGTCATTGTCACCAAATTTCAATTCATCGACGGCCACGGTGTCGTTTTCATTCACGACCGGAATCACGCCCAGGTTTAACAGTTCTTGGAAGGTTCGATAGACGTTGACGTAGCGGTTGCGTTCCACTAAGTCCCCTCGGGTCAGCAAGACTTGGGCGATCGGTTGTTGCATGGCGGTGAAGAAGTCGTCATAAATCCGCATGAGGCGACCCTGACCGACGGCAGCGACGGCTTGCTTAACGGAGATGACTTTGGGACGTTCGGTTAGTCCCAAGCGGGCACATCCAACCCCCACCGCGCCAGAGGAAACCAGCACCACGCGATGGCCTTGCTGTTGCAGTTCGCTGAGGATTTCCACCAGAGCCGCGATCGTGGAGAGGGCGAGGTTGCCGGATTCTGGATGGGTCAGGCTGGAGGTGCCAATTTTGACGACGATCGTTTGGCGATCGGGCGTTTTACGATCGGGCGTTTTGTGGTCGGTTACAGCGGCGTGGGACATGGTAAGGCAATCAACAATCCAGGGTCGATCGATTTTACCTTTAGAGGGCGTTTAAAAAGTTGAAAACTGTGCCAAATTAGACTCACTGAAATGCTCCCCAAAAATTAAACAAAGACTTAAGATGAACTAAAAGTAGTAGTGCACCTGAAAACTAAGGAAATATCAACGGAGATAGCAACGAAGGCAACGATCGAGGATCAGAAATTCATGGCTTCAACCTATCTAGATAGCTGTCGTCCAGAGTAGCGGTAACCTCTGACGATCGTTATTGACTCGTTGCTGACAGACGCTTGTACTACGAAGGCTCATCTGTATCCCTCGATCGCAGCCCCCCGACCCGGTGGATACAGATGAACCATTAACCCGCGATTCCAACCCACGATCCTAACCCACGATCCCAACCCGCGATCGCAGCTCAAAATCAAATAGACCTAGCAGGTTCGATCGTGCATTTTGTGGTCAAACTATGGTCAAATTATGGTCGAATTATGGTCAAAGATCCCTGTAGGTATAGACTGATTGCCCATCACGGAAATTACCAGGTTGATAGGTTAATGTTTTCATCATTAGTCATTCATTGATCTAACAGGCGCTAAAAATCAAAAGTCAAAATCCAAGAAATCACACTAAAGATATACAAAAAATCCATAAATATACGATCGAAGTGATTGCTCTTATATTTACTTGTAACAAGTGGAAATTCGCAAAACGCACACTCATTTTTAAGCATTTTAATACTAGCGGAATATTTTTAAATCCCCTCAAAAGTCGCTTGACAAAAAATAATCACTAAAATCAGAATCCCCAAAAACCTTTCTTGACAAGCTTTTCAGACCATTTTACAAATCCCGTTTCACCATCATTACAAGTACTTCCTGACATTTTAATTATTTTGATATAGCTTAAACGGCCTATAATGCACTCAAAGCAACTCTTTTTTCTTTCAACGATTGAATAGAGTAACCCATGGCTGAGCATAATCCTTCCAAATCTCTTTATATTGTACTGATTAGCATTCACGGTCTAATTCGGAGTCATGATTTGGAATTAGGCCGGGATGCCGATACCGGAGGCCAAACTAAATATGTAGTTGAATTAGCCAAGGCGCTTGCTAACCAACCTAACGTAGAGCGGGTTGATTTAGTCACGCGACGAATTGTGGATGAGGCCGTCGATCCCGATTACGCAAAAGATACGGAACGCCTGGGAGACAAGGCCCAAATTGTTCGGATTGAAGCAGGGCCAGACGCCTATCTTCCCAAAGAAGAATTATGGCCCCATTTGGATGGTTTCGCCGATCGCCTGTTTACTTGGTTACATGAGCAGCCCCGGATGCCGGACATCATTCATAGCCACTATGCTGACGCCGGATATGTGGGCGTGCGGCTGACCCATTTAACGGGCCTCCCCCTCATCCACACAGGACATTCTTTAGGGCGGGACAAATGCCGACGGCTACTGGCATTGGGGCTAACAATGGAAGATATTGAACAGCGTTACAATATGCCCCAACGCATTAGTGCGGAAGAAGAGACGTTAGGGAATGCAGAGTTAGTCATTACCAGTACTTATAATGAAATTGAAGATCAATACGAACTCTATGATTATTACACGCCAGATAAAATGGCGGTCATCCCACCGGGAACGGACTTAGAACAATTCTATCCACCCAACCCTCAGGATCAGATTAATCAGAGTATTGTTAATTTTGAGTTTAAGAAAGCATTAAAAAAATTTCTAAGTCATCCTGATAAGCCGATTATTCTTGCCCTATCCCGCCCGGATGAACGAAAAAATATTGTTTCGCTTTTAGAAGCCTATGGGCAATCGCCTCGGCTACAGGAATTAGCAAATTTAGTGATTGTTGCTGGTAATCGGGATGATATTCGAGAATTAAATGAAGGGGCTCAAAATGTTTTAACGGAATTACTATTAGTCATTGATTGTTATGAACTGTATGGGCGTGTTGCCCTCCCCAAACACCATACCTCAGGAGATGTCGCTGAGATTTATCGCCTTGCTGCGGCCTCTGGTGGCGTGTTTGTGAATCCGGCGCTGACGGAACCCTTTGGGTTAACGCTTTTGGAAGCGGCGGCCAGTGGTTTACCCTTAGTCGCAACGGAGAATGGTGGGCCTGTCGATATTATTGGGAATTGCCAGAATGGTTTATTGGTGGACCCGTTGAATGAGAAAGCGATCGCCGAAGCCTTGCTGACGATTCTAGAAGAACCTAAACTCTGGCAGAAATTTTCGGAAAATGGCCTTAAAAATGTGGCTCAGTTCTATTCCTGGGATGCCCATGCCCGCGCCTATCTCCAGAAAATTCAACCCTTAGCGAGTCAGCATAAGCCATTACCAAAAGCGCCCCCCTTCCCAAAGGCGGGTCAATACCGCAAACGGGCGATTTTTACCGCGATCGACAATACCTTGGTTGGCAATGTCGAAGCACTGGCGGAATTCGTTAAAGTCGTTCGCCAACAACACCGTAAGTTTTTGTTTGGGATTGCTACAGGTCGGCGTTTAGATTCTGTGCTGAAAGTCCTCAAGAACCAGGGAATTCCCACTCCGGATATTTTGATTACGAGCTTAGGCACCGAAATTTATTATCCCCCTCAACTGAAAGCAGATATTGCTTGGAACCACCACATTGATCACTGGTGGACGCCCCAGGTACTCCGGCGGATTATCGACCCCTTACCGGGCTTGGCACTCCAACCTAAAACGGAGCAAAGTCGCTTTAAGATTTCTTATTACTACGACGCTAATCTTGCTCCCTCTCTGGAAGAAATTTTGACCCTGTTGCGTCAACAAGAGCTCTCTGTCAATACCACACTTTCCTTTGGGCAATATCTAGATTTTGTGCCAGCGAGGGCTTCCAAAGGACTGGCACTCCGGTATGTGGCAAGGCAATGGAACATTCCGTTGGAGCGGGTGTTGGTGAACGGGGGTTCCGGTGGCGACGAAGATATGCTGCGGGGCGATACCTTGGGCGTGGTGGTCGCGAATCGGCATTGGGAAGAGTTGTCGATTTTAAATGATACCGATCGGGTTTATTTTGCGGAGGGCGAACATGCCTGGGGCATTTTAGAAGCGATCGAGCATTATGACTTTTTTAATTCATAGCATTTTGAATTCATAGGATTTCTAATTAATCACATTTCTAATTAATCGCATTTCTAATTAATCGCATTTCTAATTAATCCCGTTTATTGGTTATGGCTAGCGAGGGTACGCACAATGCAGCAACTCCTTATTTGCACCGATCTCGATCGCACCTTACTGCCCAATGGTAGGCAGGCGGAATCCCCCCTGGCACGGGAGCGGTTTGCTCGGTTGGTCAATCGTCCGGAGGTTTGTTTGGCCTATGTGAGTGGGAGAGACCGGGCGTTGGTGGAGGCGGCGATCGAGGAGTATCGGTTGCCAATGCCGGATTGGGTGGTGGGTGATGTGGGCAGTACGCTGTATCGGGTTCAGGGCGAAGACTGGGAACCGTCACAACTCTGGGAGCAGGAAATTTCCAAGGATTGGCAAGGGTTGATCGCCACGGATTTACAGTCGATGCTGGCTGATCTCACCGATTTAAGCCATTTGACTTTACAGGAAGCCGAAAAGCAGAGTCGCTATAAGTTGAGCTACTATTTACCGCTGGACACCGATCTGACGGACTTTAAGCAGTGGATGAGCCTGCGATTATCAGAGAAAAATATTGTCGCTAGCTTAATCTATAGTGTCGATGAAGCGGCGGATATTGGCCTATTGGATATTCTCCCGGCTCGGGCCACGAAACTGCATGCGGTGGAGTTTTTGATGCAGCGGCAAGGGTTTGATCATAGCAATACGGTTTTTGCTGGGGATAGTGGTAATGATTTGCCAGTGCTGGTAAGTTCGGTTCCGTCGGTTTTGGTCGCGAATGCCCGGAAGGATGTCATTGAACAAGCCCGATGGCAGGCTCAGCAACAATCCACGCTGGATCGTTTCTATTTAGCTCAGGGCAACTTTTTAGGGATGAATGGTTGTTACAGTGCGGGAATTTTGGAGGGAGTGGCCTATTATCATCCCCATACTACTGCTTGGATTGAGTAGGATAGATAAAGGTTTTACGATTTTTATTGTGAATTGATTTGATATTGCGGGGATTTTAAAGCCTGCAGTCCAGATTACTCAGGCTAGATTGTTCAGGCTTGGCGGGACGAGCTAGATTTAGCACTGACGAAATGGGAGCAAATCAGTAATTTTTACGTCAAGTTTGATCGATCGTGATTCAATGCTGGTTATTTTTCAGCATTGCAATTTAGATTTTGTAATTTAGATTTTGTAATTTAAACTTTGCAATTTAAACTTTGCAATTTCTCAAGATTGCTGGAAATGGATTAAATCTGCGAGGCAACTCTGTATGTACGAACAAATTTCCCACTCTCTACTGAATTCTATTCTGGATGATTTAAAGCCCGAAATTCGTCGGCAAGATCTGAGGCATTTCTATACTCGTTTAGGGGCGAATTTCTATGCCATTCACTCGTTGTTTTTTACGTTGTACGGCCATCGGGATGATTTTCAATTACAAATGCTGCGGTTAGTGGAAACGATGGCGAAGGGCTACATCGATCGCGCGCCAGAGTTGGAAGATTTGGATATTCGACGGGAGCAGGATCACAACTGGTTTTTGTCGCAGAAATGGGTGGGGATGGCCTTGTATTCCAACGGTTTTGCCGAAAATCTACCGGATTTAACCACTAAGATTAGCTATTTTCAAGAATTAGGCATCAATATGGTGCATATTATGCCGATTTTGAAATGTCCGGAGGGCCAGAGTGATGGGGGCTATGCGATCAGTGATTTTCGGCAAATTGACGATCGGGTAGGTACGTTAGAGGATGTTCGGCAGTTGGCCCAGGACTTCAGGAAGCGGGATATTTTGCTGGTGCTAGACATTGTGCTCAATCACACGTCCGATGAACACGAATGGGCACAGAAGGCGATGCAGGGCGATCGGGCGTACCAAGATTATTATTACGTTTTTGACGATCGGGAAATTCCAGATCTGTTTGAACAAAGCATGCCTGAAGTGTTTCCTGAAACTGATCCGGGCAACTTTACCTGGAATGGGGAGATGGAAAAATGGGTGATGACGGTGTTTCATGATTATCAATGGGATTTGAATTACAGCAATCCCGCTGTTTTTATTGAAATGCTCGATATTATTCTGTTTTGGGCCAATCAAGGGGTGGATATTCTGCGGTTGGATGCGGTGGCTTTTTTGTGGAAGAAGATGGGGACTTCCTGCCAGAATGAACGAAAGGCGCATTTGCTGTTGCAGTTGATGAAAGATTGTTGCCAGGTGACTGCGCCCGGTGTGTTATTTATTGCAGAAGCGATTGTGGCTCCCTTTGAGGTGATCAAATATTTTGGTGAAGATGCGATCGTGGCGAAGGAATGTGAAATTGCCTACAATGCGACGCTGATGGCGTTGTTGTGGGATGGGATTGCGACGCAAAATGCTAAGTTGCTGTACCAGGGGGTGAAAAGTTTACCGAATAAGTTAGAACGGGCGACTTGGCTGAATTATGTCCGTTGTCATGATGATATTGGGTTTGGGTTTGATGACAATGATATTCGCGCCGTGGGCTATGAACCGAAGGCCCATCGACGGTTTTTAGTGGATTATTTCAGCGGCCAGTTTGATGCTTCGGCGCGGGGGTTGGTGTTCATGCCCAATGAGGCGACGGGAGATGCGCGGATCTGTGGATCGTTGGCTTCTTTGGTGGGACTGGAAGTGGCTTTGGAAGTGGGGAATGATGAGTTGATTGCGACGGCGGTCCGTCGGGTTCTTTTGCTCCATGGCATTGTTTTGTCGTTTGGCGGGATTCCGTTGATTTATAACGGGGATGCGTTGGGGGTGCTGAATGATTACAGCTTTTATGAGGATCCCAGTAAACGGGATGATAAT
The DNA here is from genome assembly GCF_050753345.1 of Alkalinema pantanalense CENA528. Classification (NCBI taxonomy): domain Bacteria; kingdom Bacillati; phylum Cyanobacteriota; class Cyanophyceae; order Leptolyngbyales; family Leptolyngbyaceae; genus Alkalinema; species Alkalinema pantanalense. The sequence goes on from NZ_JBLZFX010000042.1 coordinate 33,430, forward strand.
CGCTGGGTGCATCGCCCTAAAATCGATTGGGAAAAGGCGGCTCTACGCAAGAAACAGGGCACTGCTGAATATACGATTTTCAATGCGATGAAGAAGATGATTGCGATTCGTAAGGAGGTGTCTGCGTTTGCTGATTTTGACAATCGGGAGTTACTGACGATCGAGAATGAGCATTTGTTATGTTTTACTCGGTTTAATCATCAGCGGCCCTCGGAGAAGGTTTTAGTGATTGCTAATTTTAATGCGCAGCCCCAGTCGATCGAGGTGGAGGAGCTGAGGCAGGCTGGGTTTAATCTGCATGGTCAGTGGATTGATTTATACAGTGGTCGCAAACCTGACCAAGACGATCGGGGCATTTTGCTGGAAGGATTTCAATTTTGTTGGCTGACGGAAACGTAATTCGGCTGTTCGGGGGGGGGGTTATGTTTTGGCATCCGCCGAATAATGTGGCGGGGTCGATGCAGCCGATCGGGTTTTGGTGCCTGGTGTGTGGTGGGGTGCTGGTGTAGGGCTGGGCGACTTGGCGGAGGGTGGATATTGGGTCTGGGGGATAGCTCTAAAAAGTAAGGAAAGGGTAAGGTTTTTGGGGAGAAGTTGGGGAGTTTTGGGTGCAAGTGTGAAGGGATTGTGGTGGCGAGGGGAATTTTGCGTAATTTTTGCGTAATTTCCTAAAGGTGCTTTCCGTCACGGTATTTTTTCTTTAGAATAAGTGGTGTGCCGTTTTGGGTACATTTGATAAGGGAAGTCGATCGGGGATGGTTCCCAACGAGGCTGTCCGATCGATGGATGTGTGTTTCTACCCGTGGTTTAAAACGTTCTTTTGATTTTTTGGTTTGGGCTGCTCTGTGCTGGACATTTAGCGACGATCGAACGGATTGGTTATGACAATGAAGCTTGATGTGGGTCTGCGGGTACGATTCCTGCTGTTGCTTTCGGGCGGAGATTTGCGCCGGAGCGAGTTGTTGAAAGGTGTGCGAAAGACAAATGAGACTGCCAAGACTCATCAAGCTGCGTTGGATCAGTTGGTGGAGGATGGATTAGTCTCGGTTTCGGCTGAGCGTTATCCGACAGTAAGTTTGTTGGATGCGGGCCGATCGCAATTGCGGCAAGATTTGCTAAATAAAGAGTTTGAGTTTGCTAGTCAAATTGGTAAGCGGTTTGCGAATTTGCTGCTAGGTGTGATGCGATCGTCGATCGAAAATGCTCCGGTGGTTGTTGCGTCTAATGGTCAGAATGGGCACTCTACGATCGAATCCTACGAAGCATTTAAGACAGTCGCTTTAGAAACGTTTGATACATTGAATCGAAGCTTTAACCTCGATAACTTAGTGCCAATTTATCGACTTAGAAGAGAAATTGGTGAAAAAGTATCGCGAGACAACTTTGATGAATGGTTACTAGAAATGCAGGCTGAAGATATTGTTCAGCTTCAAGGAGGTAGCCTGCCGGATGGTGACGCCTCCAAGCTAGAAGATTCGATTACCACTGAATTGAGTGGCTTACGCTGCTATGCAACAATTCTGAATCAGTAAATCAAAAACATCGTTTGTCAACACTCCTGTTCCCACCCTTCAGTCATCTAGCAGGTTCTATATGTCCACAAGTTCGATGGATTCATTGCATCAAGTCATTTGCGCAAATAATCCTTTTGTAGAGTTTATAGTTCGTACACAAGATGTATGGGGCAAAGGATTTCCTGATGAGCCATCTTTAAATGCTCATGCATCAGATGCAGTGTTCAAGGCGATCGAAGAACTAGATAATCGGCAACGCCGAGTAGCAGGAATCACGCTAAAAGCTGAAAAAGGTTTAGGAAAAAGCCACATCATTAGTCGCATTCGGCATCGAATTCAAGAGATGGGGAATGCACTTTTTATCTACACGGGTGACTATGGAGATTTCAATCAAATTCGTGCAGAGTTTTTAAAAAGCCTAGCTCTTAGCTTGAAACAAATAGGTAGCAAGAACGTGATGCAGTGGCAAGAGCTTGCTACAGATCTTCTCAATGACGTTTTCAAGAAAAACTTTCATCCCTATGACTTACAAAAAGCGATTCCTCGTAAAATCAAGGAAAATCCTCAATGGATAGAAAATATAACCAGCCAAGTTTGTGTTGCTAAACCCGATATTAGTAATCCAGATTTAGTTCAGGCAATTTTGTGGACTCTCTCACCAGTTCATGCACCATATGCAATAAATTGGCTTTCTGGCAAAAATCTACCGCAGAGTAGATCAGATAGCCTGGGTCTTCCCAATTCCAATACAGAAGACCGTGCTTCTGAAGCTTTTGATATTGCTTGTCAAATTCTTGACTTGATTAGCAACTATAAATCAATTGTAATTTGCTTTGACCAACTGGAAGGCACTGCTATCAACGATGCTGGCTATACTAAAGCTCAAGTTGTTGCCAACTTAGGGATGGATTTATACAACAATATTCAGAGAGGAGTTTTGTTGACGGCAGTGTATCCTGATATTTGGGTACATCAAATCCGAGCACTTCCTTCTGCCGAAGCGGTAATCGATAGAATTGGAGAGCTTACGATTGATTTGAAATATCTGAATGCTGATGATGTTGTTTCTTTAGTAAAACGACGATTGGATGTTTTTTATAGTGAGCATCAACTCGTTCCTCCACATGCACTATATCCCTTGGATGAATTGACTCTGCGAGAAAAGGGAAAGCAAAAAGCAACTGCTCGAGATGTGCTTCAATGGTGCTATAAAAACTGGAAGGTAGAATTAGATAAGGTTCCACCTACCGAAAAACAAGATAATTTGGTGGAGCTTGCTTATCGCAAAGAGCTGGCAATTCTAAACCCTGATGACTTCATTGATGACAAAGCCAAGCTAGCTAGAGCACTGAGCTTTGGTTTTGAAAATTTGATTGGTAAAACTTTAGAAGGTGTACATATTGAAGCTATAGATACTAATGTAGCTCCAAAGTCTGCCAATAAAGGTTTCATAGATTTTCGGATTTTAGGGACAGAAAATTCTCAAACTGTGAAAATTGGGGTAGCCGTCATTCAATATCCTGTTGGTATTGGTGTGCAAGCAGGATTAAGCCGATTAATCGATTATCAAAAGTTCGATCTAACGAGAGGTTGCCTAATTCGTACAAAAGATGTTTCTCCTGCCGCAAAAAAAGCACAACAGCTTCTTGAACAGTTACTTCAACAGATGGGAGGAGAGTGGCCGCGCTTTGAAGTTGATGATTTGATCCCTCTTCTTGCTATCCGTGCAGTTTTTGATGCGAGAGAAGATTATGATTTCACTGAGCAAGAAATCAAGGATTTTATTAGTCAAAATAAACTTGCTGAGACTAATCCATTGTTGTTGGAAATTTTAAGTGATCCATCAGGTTCAAAACCTACCAACCTGACAGATGAGGATGCTGATATAGAAGCTCTAGATATTTCAGTGAGTTCTGATGTGGATGACTTGGCAGACAGCTTAAATTTTGGTGATGCTGCGTGAAAACTGAGCAGACATTTACAATGTTATGTCTACCTGCACCTGATGTAAAAGGGCTGGCAACAGGTCGGTTGATTTTTTCATTCCCATCAATCTTTATTCGCACTGGCCAAAGTTTTTTATTATGTCCTTCAGAAGTTTTAGGTAGTAGCGATTCAGTAGAATATTGCTATAAACCTAATTTTCATCAGTCAGCAAGAGATTCTTTGTCTGCCTTAGACTTAGACTGTCCAGAGATTGAGTATTGGGCAAAGTGTGAAAAGTGTTCCATTTTTAACAATATAGATCAGATAGAGGCTCTATCAGCCTTATCTATCTGGACACGAGATTGGCTGACTTCCAAATTAGACAAACAGCAAAGCCTTTTCCTGGCAATTTTAAGATTGTATAAACTAACATCTCCTTTTACTTTGCCACCTGAAACCATTTATCAAGATCGAGTGGGAAAATATGTTAGTCTTCCCACTTCTTATCAAATAGAAATTAATCAACCAATTTTAGAAGATCGTATTTTTGAGAAACGCAAAAAACAGCTGGAAGAACTGCGTACTCCAGAAAACCTAGAATTGGAAACTCTACATAGCCAAATTAGTGAAATCCTTACAATCAATCCTGCTGCAAAACTATTAGAAAAGGATCTCACAGACTTCCTAGGCTGGGCACAATCTCAAACCTCAACCGTAGACGATTCTGAATTCCATTGGATTGACCAAATCGCCACAGTTGGCAACTCCAGTGATGGTAACACCTTTGAAAAAATGGTGCGAAAAAGCCTAATTCAGCTAGGCTTTAGCAACTCACTCAATAACCCAAAAGCCAGCCTAGACCCAGACGCCTCTGGAGGTGCAGGCGGCATCGACGTTTATTGTGATGCCCCCTTTAGCCTCGTTGGAGAATGCAAAGCCACCAAACATGAAACAGTTTCTAATGGCGTGTCTGCACAACTCATTCACCTAGGACATACCCATCTTGGCAAAGCAATCTTCGATCGATCTGTTAAAGTTATTTTTGCTGCCGGAGAACTAACTAATCCCGCTCAACAGGCTGCTGTCCAAAATCAGATGAACGTTATGCGCCCAGAAACCTTACAACGACTTGTTACTCTTAAGAGCCAATATCCCGGCAGCATTGACCTTCAGCAATTAAGAGTCTGTCTAGAAACGCAGCCCTTTGGACAAGACTCTGACAATAAAGTCAATCAATTTATTGACGGCATCTACCAAAACTTACAAATCAGATCGCATATTATCCAAGTTATTAGAAAGCATCTTGATATCGTTATTCAAATGAATACGAAAGATGTTGATAGTACTGTTATATACGGTTTATATCTCGGCTCTAATCCTCCCACATTGCTGACACCGGAACAACTTAAAGAAATCCTTGTTGAATTAGCTTCGCCGTTGGCAGGATATTTAGGCCGCGTACCAGGCACCGATCGCTTCTACTTTTTGCGAGAACTGTCGATCGCCTAGCGCAGGCAACCAGGTGGATCAGCCAAATACTAAGTTTTGAAACAGGGATTGACAAAACCGAATCCATGTCTCTAGGCTGTTAACTTATAGTTCTTCCTGCATCCGGTTCCAACCCGCAGAAAGCGCTAAAAACCCAAAAAAATAGAGCGCCACCCAGAGTTGCAGCGAACAACCCTGAGTAGCTAACCCCCAAGCTGTATACCCAGCTCGGCGGCTTGCTGAGAATTTTAACATTCGATCGAGCCACCCTGTTTCGTAATGCGTCCGGGGTGGCTCTAAACGTTTGGGCCTTCCTCCCATCTGCCCACCGCCAGCCTCAACCCCTGGCCCACCCGGCAGATCCCACTCCCCCTACAAACCAGGAGAAGCTCCCATGTGTTTTACCGGCTTCAGCGACGATCGTCGCACCGATTCCCCTGCCAAAAAACAAATGCAAATCCACCTCATCGGCCATCGCGACCTGATCGAAAGCACCATCAACCAATTCCACGCCCTCCGCTACTGCGATCGCATCCGCTGGAGCATCCCCACCCGCATCCCCGACTCCCACGAACAATACATCAGCATCCTGCACCGCGAAGGCTAATCGCCAAATTGATTACTCAAGGCTACAGATCCGATCCTCCCTACCCCCTTTTTTAGGGAGGTTAGAGGGGGATCTTCCCTTTCCCCATAATCCTGAATTGAAAAACCTCTTCCCCAGCTATCCACCAGAGAAGAGGTTTCTGTATTACCCCCTTTTTAAAGGAGGTAGGGGGGATCAGAACATCCCGCTAACTATGCAGGAGGAATATGCACCGACATCGATCGCGCCACATCAATCCATTCGCCCAATCGATTGAGATAGCCCACTTCCACCACATAATCGCGATCGGGAACCGGAACCTCAATCCGCAGTTCCTGAGTCAACTCGCTGCAATCGTACTGATAGAAGTTTTCTAGGACAGCTTGATTGGGATCAATCCCCGTCACGTCATAGAGCCGCAACGCCAGATCAACACCACCACGATTGTGAGCATCGGTTTTTTGATCATCGGTCAACTGCCAACGCACCACCGCCTCCTTAGAGGTTTGTGGAATCAGCACAATCTTCGCCCGATCGCCCAGAATGCGCGTCCGAGCTGCCGCCGCCGTACCTCCAACAAAAGCTGCCCCCGCCGCTAGCGTGTCACCGCCAACCTGGGTGACACCCTCCACGACATTCTCCGCAGCCGTCCCCGCATTCGTCATAAATGTCGAGGCCGAGTTCTGCAAGTTGCCCAAAAAGCTGGGTGACCCCGTCCCACTGCCGCTGCTGTCCCCATCTCCGATCGGCGACCCTTCATCGGCATCCAAAACCACATCATCTAACCGACCTCGGGTATCAGGCGGTAACTCGTCTAAGTTAGAGGATTCAAACTCCCAATCCGAACCCAGGGTGATTTCCGTTTCGGCAGGAGTATCTGTTCCCTCCGCAGCATCCTGTTGACCCTGTAGGAACGACCAAGCCGCAGCTCCGGCAGCTCCCGTGGCAGCCATCCCCCCAGCGATCGTCCCACCGCTTACTGGAGGGATGCCTAGGGCATCGCGATCATCCGCCACTTCACCCGAACGATCGTTCCAAGCATCTCCCGACACATCCACATCGTCATTGGCTTCGGTTTGGAAGGGAGCCCAAGCCGCCGATGCGTTGGACTCATTCTCTGAGTCCGAAAACGAGGGCGTGGGCACAGGAGCCGCACGATCGCCCAATGTTGCAGTCTCACTAGACTCATCGGCCTTGCGAGGCAGCAACAAAAGCAAGAGCCCCAAACCTAAAAGACCCAACGGCAATAACCACTTCAGCCAATCGGGGAAATCATTGCCCAGAATCCCTTTATCTTCAGCGGCGGACACAGGATTGTTCGGGGCAGGGTTGATCTGCTCTCCAGTCACGCCCGGATTCGGGGCATTATTGGCAGCAATGCTGGAGGGCCGATCGGCGTTACTGACGGCACCGGGCTGAGCTTTCCCCTTAGGTGCATTGGCAGACACCGCTTTATTGGCGGCGGCACTCGCGGCTTGGGCTTTGTCAATCTCGCCCGGTTGATTGAAGTCGATCGCCTGGGCAATCCCCGACTGTTGAATTGCCTTTTGGCCAGCGGTGGTACCTGCAACCCCTAGAAATGCTTGGACAGCAGGATTCGGCTTAGGGCCTTTGTAAACGTAGAACAAAGGCTGGGAGAAGGGATACTTGGGATTGCTGGGATCCACACCATCCATCGACAGCACCCGAAAACCCGACTGGTTCTTCAGTTGGTTGGCGGGCACAAAGCTGACACCGTTCTTGCCTAACTTGCCCAGTACGGCCTTCATGCTGGTATCTTCCAGCTGGGTGGCCGTGGCTCCAGAGTTAAATTTGCCGGACTGGAAAGCCGGATAGGTCGGGAAGGCTTGGCGGGTATCGCTATTGACCCGATCGAGGACTTGAATGGCGGCCTTTTGCCCCCCTAGCTCCGACCAGTTTTTCAGCTCCCCGCGAAAAATTTTGGCAAATTTAGGAATGCTCAAATCTTTTTTGAACGGGTTGCCACTGCCAACAACGATCGCGATTTTGTCCCGTCCGACGGGGATCGCCACCAAACCCTGGGCCACTTCCGCTTCGGTCAGGGGACGACCGATCGCGGCCAGGTCAGCTTTGCCATCTAGCACCGCTTTCAGAGCCGATTGGACGCTGGTGGTGCTGACATTCACCGTTGCTTTTGATTTAGAAAATTCTTTTTCAAATTGTTGCTTCAGGGCTTGGTTAACCCCTGCCATGCTGTTGGCGCTGGAAATGCGCACCGCCGTACCCTGGGGAATGCCACTGGGCAACGGAAAGGGTACCGCAACGGCCTGGGCCGATTGCACGGGCGTTAACAGGCTCAGAGTGGTCAAGCTCAGAGAGGTCGTGAGGGGCGTTGCCGCCGCCATCAACGCAACCATCAGCCCCATTTGCTTCGGGGAAAGGATATTTTTTTGCACCATACGATTCACCCTACGCACGTAGGAAATTATGATTTGCATACCACCCTGCTTGGCCTACGCACGCCCCAACCGAAACAAAAATGCGCGATCGCGAGCGAGCAAAAACAGGGATATCGTTTGCAGTTCATTCTGTCAAAAGAATCCCGCCTTGCACCAAAAATTTAAGGCTTTTTCCGGTGTATCGCGTCTTTGTCTGAGGAATTGCTCGCCGTCATCGCCGGACTTGCCGACGGAATCATTGACTAGCCCCTAATCACCCACCAAATGATGAATGTTGCCCCACTCATCCTGTAACCTATACTTCTGTACTTCCCACAGATCGAGTTCATGGCACTGATCCACCCTTCCCAGCCGAATGTTCCCACGCCCATCGGCAAGGATGCCTTTAAAGAAACTGTGCGGGCTTATTTTGAGCAGATCGCCCCGGATCTCGATCGCTGGAGTCGTCGGAATCGCTACTACTATCAAGATTTAGAGCACTTCCATCAGTTTTTTATCCCGGTGGGCAGTCGGGTGTTGGAAATTGGCTGCGGAACGGGGGAGTTGCTGGCCAGCTTGCAACCCGCCGTGGGGGTAGGCATTGACTTCGCTGCCCCGATCGTCGAGATTGCCCGATCGAAATTTCCCTATCTCACCTTCCATTGCCTCGATGCAGAAACCTTTGCTCCCAAGGATTTGGGGTTTAGTTTTCAACCCTTTGATTTCATCATTCTTTCCGGGACGCTGGGCCATTTAGGCGATATTCAGCGGGTGTTACAACAGTTGCAGCCCTTCTGCCATGCCCGCACACGGCTGATCCTGACGTTCCATAACTTTTTGTGGCAGCCGATTTTAAATGTGGCCGAAAAAATTGGCCAACGGCGACCCCAACCGCCCCAAAGCTGGCTGTCCATGGATGATGTGGAGAATTTGCTAACGATCACGGGATACACGACCGTTAAGACGGGGCGACGCTTCCTCTGTCCCAAGCCCGTTCCCGGTCTGGCACCGCTGTGTAATCGGTTTTTAGCCCATCTGCCGGGAATCACCCACCTGGGCCTCACCAACTACATCATTGCCCGTCCCCAGCGTCTGGTGCCCGCCCACCAGGCTTCAGCGGAGCAATCGTCCTTGACCTGTTCCGTCATCATCCCGGCGCGTAATGAAGCGGGCAATATTGCCAACATCATCGATCGACTGCCGAAGTTAGGGCGGCACATGGAAGTGATTTTTGTGGAAGGCCATTCCCAGGACAACACCTGGAAGGAAATTGCCTATCTCTCCCAACAGGGCCACCCGAACTTTAAGCTGAAAGCCTATCAACAAAAAGGCAAGGGCAAAGCCGATGCCGTACGGTTGGGCTTTGAACGGGCGGGAGGCGATATTTTGATGATCTTGGATGCAGATTTAACCGTGGAAGCGGAGGATTTAGTCCACTTTTTTGAAGTGATTGCCTCGGGCCGGGGGGAATTTGCCAATGGATCGCGGTTGGTCTATCCCCGATCGGGGAAAGCAATGCCTTGGTTGAATAACTGGGCGAATAAATTTTTCAGTTTGGCGTTTTCCTTTTTGCTGGGTCAACCGATTAAAGATACGCTCTGTGGTACGAAAGTTTTGCGACGGGAAGACTATTACAAAATTGTTGAGGGTCGTACTTATTTTGGTGATTTCGATCCCTTTGGGGATTTTGATTTACTGTTTGGCGCAACGAAGTTAGGGCTGCATATTGTGGATGTTCCCGTGCGTTATCAACCCCGTACCTATGGCGAATCCAATATTGCTCATTTCCAAGAGGGCTTGGTTTTGCTCAAAATGTGTTTATATGCATCCCGGAAAATTAAATTTTTCTAACTTTACTTCGATCGGGAGCCCATTAATCTCGCGCAAATCGGGCGCATCCCACTTTTGCACCCCTCACCCTAAATCCCTCTCCCAGTACGGGAGAGGGACTTTGAATTTTGAATCTGGCTCCCCTTCTCCTATTTTGGGAGAAGGGGTTGGGGGATGAGGGCAAATTTGCAAAACTGGGATGCACTCACTCCAATCTCACTCACTGCTGGCGACTTCAGTCTGGGGTCTTGGTTCTTGAGCCTGTTCTGGGCACAACCTGTTCTGGGCACAACCTGTTCTGGGCATAATAAATCCAGATGACAGCATAAAGTCTACTGAGTGGCAGCAGGTAGGGAAACTCACGGTGCAGGAACGGGCATATTGGTTGGCTTGGACGGGAATTTCTGGGGTGGGTGATGTGCTGCTCCACCGGCTGCGCGAGCATTTTGGGGATTTGCAGACGGCCTGGGATGCCACAGCAGCGGAATTGTTGAACGTGGACGGCATTGGCCTGCTGACCGCCGATCGCATTGTCCAAGAACGCCGCGATCGCCCGCCGATCGAAGTTCTGCGGGCCTACGAGGAAAAGAATCCCCAGTTCTGGACTCCCAGCGATCCAGACTATCCTCCGCTGTTGCAGGAAATTTCCGACAAACCGGCGATATTGCATTACCTAGGCAATCCCAAACTGTTGGAAAACCTTGCGACAAACTCAGGCATCGCCATCGTGGGTACTCGTAACCCGTCGGACTATGGCAAGCGCTGGACGCAACGCATGAGCCAAATTCTTAGCCAGAGTAACTTTACGATTCTTTCCGGCATGGCCGATGGCATTGACGCGATCGCCCATCAGGCTTGCTTGGATGCCCACGGAGCCACGATCGCAGTCTTAGGAACGGGTGTCGATCAAATCTATCCCCCCAACAACCGTCATCTGTATCGGCAAATCTGCGATCGGGGACTCATCTTGAGTGAATATCCCCAGGGCACCAAGCCCGACAAAGCCCATTTTCCCCGCCGCAATCGGATTGTAGCCGGACTGAGCCGAGCCATATTAGTCATGGAAGCGGGGGAAAAGTCCGGAGCGCTGATCACCGCTCGCCTAGGCAATGAGTATGGCCGTGAGGTTTACGCGCTTGCGGGGAGCCTCGACAATCCCCAAGCGGAAGGTTGCATTAACCTGATTTCCCAAGGGGCACAAATACTGCCCAAACCGGAAAAGTTGCTCACCCTACTGGGCGCATTGCCGGGAATAGATTTATCGCCTTTCTCGATCGCTCAAAAATCATCGGCTTCGTCCATGGATGCGGCCACCCCAACCGCTGCGACGATCGATCTCAGCAGTCTGGAGCCAACCCTCAAAACCGTCATGGAAATACTGATCGAGATCGGCGGTTCCGTGTCGGTCGATCGCGTGGTTCAGCAAACGGGATTGCCAACGGGAGACGTGACCAGCGCTCTCTTGCAATTGGAACTCATGGGCCTAATCCATCAAGACCCAGGGATGCGGTATCGCTTAGTTTGAACCGTCTGATGGGTGGCTTGCGATCTGCGATAGCCTAGGATGCAGCGGTTGAGGCTGCAACGGTTTTTAACGGAAATTGTCAGATCTTGTCAACTTTTGTATTGTTTGTTGTCAATCTTGGAATCTCCCTGGATTTCTAATGCGCTTCTCAGTAGGCTTGAATTAGACTAAATTGCTAGCCTGTCTGAAGCTAGTCTCTAAATCTCGCGAGCATTACGTTTTGAGCCCATTCGCTTCGAGCATCTTAGCTTCGCGTATGTTAGCTTCGTCTACACAGTATGTATACACAACATTATGTATACACAATATATAGATTGCAGGCTTATTCACAGCCGCAGTCTGCCAGCTAATTCAGTGCGTTCCCTCATTCTCAGTTTCTAGCGTCAACGGTTTCTCATTTTCATCGATCGTTCATTTCCACAACTAATTTCCACAACTAATTTCTACCACTAATTTCCACAGCTAATTTCCACAGCTAATTTCCACAACAGTGATAGTTCCAGAGTGATAGTTCCAGAGTGATAGTTCCAGAGTGGAATGGGCAAACTTTTGTGTTAAGTCCTGGGGGCAATCATGCTAAACCGTCCCAGTTTCTGGGTTGCATCTCTCTCGCCTACTTGCTAACTCAGTGCCTTCCATCATTGTCACTACGATGACTCGTTCTCCAGCTTTACCCGATGCGATGCTGTATGCAAGGGGTTAAATTATGAGCTTTCGCCGTATTTTAGTAGGTTTGGATCACTCCAGTAAGGATGATTGGGTCTTTGGGCGTGCGTTGAATCAAGTTCATCCTCGTTCCAGTCATCTGTTAATTACCCACACCGTTAAAACCGATCGGGATGTCCAAGCCACGATGCCAACGTCCCTCGATATTCGCCATGCCCAGGATGCACAGTCCATGTACGATACCCTGCGACGGGTACAACACCACCGTTTGGAGCATGAACTCAAAAAAGCTCGCGCATGGATTGATTACTATCTCCAGCAAGCGATCGCGAAGGGCATTTCTACACAAGTCACTTGCCAAATGGGCAGTCCTGAGTTGAAAATTTGCCAGTTAGCCGATCAATGGAAAGCTGATTTAATCGTCATTGGCCACCGCGAAAATCAAGGAGTGCGGCAGGTTGGCGTGAATAGTGTCAGTCAGTACATTCTGCAACATGCGCCTTGTTCGGTACTGGTGGTGCATGAAACGGTGCAGACGACCCATTGGCCAGAGGATGAGGAGAGAACGCTTAACCTGCAACAAGTCTCAAGTGTAGCCGCCCATTCCCAGCCCGATCGTGTATCTTCTCCACCCCCAGCCAGTCGCCGCTAGGCCAGTCGGTTTTTGTCAGGGGTATCTTCCCATGGGTCATTTGTCTTTTAGATGAATTCTCTGTGTGTTAGCTTTAACTTGCGTCTTAATGAGATTAATTGCTTCGTCAACCTGTTGATCCATGGATTCATCGACCATTCACGAGTTGATTGAAAATCTGGTTAATCATTTGTTCCGGTTGCGATTTTGTTTCCTGAATTAATTGGTCGAGGGCTGTCTGCATGGCTCGGCGGACGGTCTCATAGCATTCATAAACGTAGGTGCGATCGTTGGCAGCAGCGCGACCATACCAGGAAAAGTGGATAGCGGGTAGAACCCTTGTGTAAATCTTGCTGGGAAAGGGGATATTGGGGAGGGGGCCAAGGGCAATTCCCCAGGGCCATCCCAGGTAGAGGGGAAAGACTTCTGGATCAAGGCCCAAAAGCCAAGGCATGCCCATTTGATGGAGTTGTTTAACGAGAGGATACAAGTCACCAAGCACAATTAGACTGTCGTGGGCTCCCGAGGAAATTGCAGGGACGATCGGGACTTTTTCTCGCAGGGCCAGTTTGATAAATGCGGTGTTCTCTTCGAGGCGGATTTGATCCCGTTGGGTGTAGGGCCGAAAAACGTCGTGAATGCCGCCGGGATAAACTAAGACGCTGGCTCCCGATCGCAGGGCCGCGATCGCCATTTTTGGGTGGGCCATAACGGCTCCGGTTTTGACGGCCATTTCGGCAATGGTAGGCAAACCGTGGTGTAAGCGGGGATGCATTAAGCCATAGACGGGCCGATCAATGCCAAAGCGGCGAAACCAGTCGTACATCATCATGTGCATGTCGGGGGCTGCCAGACCGCCGTTGTGGGAACCGACAAATAGCACGGGTTGGTCGAGGGGGATATTTTCCCAGCCTGCGGTGTTGACACGAAAGTAGTGATGGTAGGCCCAGTCCCACAGGGGCATGAGCGATCGAATATACTCGGGATCACGTTGATCGAGGGTCCAACCCAGATGTTCGGGGCTAGGAGCGGCTTGGGAGGCTTGGAACATGGGTGGATAGTTACGGGCAGGAGAGCATAGCTTTAGCCTACAAGGGGATTTAGGCTTTGTCTAGAATGCTAGTGGAGAAATGGACAGGAGGTCAGTGACTTGAGTGATGCGCTAGATTCAACGATCGGTTTTTACCAATAGGTTCTCTCTATGCTGGCCTTCGCCGCAGTTCCTGCGCTGCTTCTCAGCTTTTGGTTGCTTCCCATAGCTGGGGCATCGCATTTAGTCCGATTGCAGCAGGGGTTGTTTGCGGGGGGCGGAGTTGTATTGTTTGTTCTGTTGGCAAGCAGGCGATTCACTTGGCCAGTCTTCAACGCCCAGGGGGTTAAAGTAGCGCTGGCACTGGTGACGCTCCTTCCACCCCTTTTGGCTGGCTTTGAGGGTGTGCCAAACCGCTGGCTGTTGTTCTGGGGGATGCGTTTGTACGTTGCACCGATTGTGTTGCCTTTAACGCTTTTTCTCTTTGCAACCGCTGCTCGGTTCACCAAGGTGGATGCAGTTGCTATAGCGATCGTTGCGATCGCGCTGATGATTCAACCCGATGCAGCACAAGCGACTGCGTTTAGTCTGGCAATGGTCTTAATTCTTGCTCGCAGGTTTCAGCAATTCAGACTGCGTTGGGCGATCGCGGTGTTGCTGCTAAGTTGCCCGATCGTGACTTGGCAGCTTCCTGATCTGCTTGCGCCTGTGCGGTATGTGGAGGGTGTTTTTCAGGTCGCAGGTGAAGTGTCACCGCTGCTATTTATTCTTGCGATTATTTGTGTTAGTTTTCCCATTGTTGGATTGGTTTGGTCGAGCTATCAACAACGCACTCTAGCAGCGTTAGCGATCGCGATCTACTATTCTGCTTTATTGATGCAGGCACCACTTCAGTTAACGCCTGTGCCTTTGCTGGGCTTTGGGGCTGGCCCGATTTTAGGGTATTTTATGGTTGCTGGGGTACTCTCGTGGCGTCCCGGCCTCAAGGGTTAGTTCAAGGAGTATCAAGCATCTATTGTGGGGCAGTTTGGCATAGGGGATTTGCAAAGAAATAATATCCCCTCTTCATTCCGCTACCCTCCTACCCTTTTACTCTCCTACCCCTACCCAATTGGGATTTTATTTATGCGCTGTTCCCTAGCGATCGCCATGGATATCCTTCTTTTGCGAGATGGGTCACCCTGAAATAGGGGGGCTGGGTTCCTGAAAATCTAGGCCACTACTCAAGATCGTGCCAATATCCCTAAGATCTATTCCCCTGAGTCACCTCACAAATCTCAATTTTTTGTAAACAATTTAGAAATTCAGCGGATGCGTGGGTAAGTTAAGTGCATAAATCTGTAGGAACCCACAGCAAAGCTGTATCAAACCCGTTAAAGTTCCCATTATTTAAGTTAATATCTCAATCGTTGCTTAATTTCTGACCTATTCCCTTTCCCAGTCATCTCATTCCCCAAGCGTCCATGGTAGAGCGACTCCGCCAATACCGCGATTCCCGTTTCGGGAAGCTTCGCCATCGTAACCGCGCCCAAAATCGCCCCCCATCCATCCAAAACTTCAAACACCTTCCGATCCTCTTGGCCCACATCCTCATCCTCTTCGCAGGCACGATCGCCCTGCTCAAAGCCTATCCCAGCTTCACCACCAGCGAAATCGCCCCCGATCTCCCCGACGACGACACCGCTGCTGACACCGCTGCTGAACCAACTGCCGACAATCTCGCCCCCGATCGCACCCCCGATCGCGCCAACATTCCCACCGATCGTCCCCCCCAACCC
>NZ_JBLZFX010000043.1:0-48428 GCF_050753345.1 Alkalinema pantanalense CENA528
CACCATCCGACAGCGACTCAAGGTCTTGGTAGCTCATCTTCTCTCCACAGAAATGTTGAGGGCAACATTCTTATTCTCCTACCTCC
Organism: Alkalinema pantanalense CENA528; assembly: GCF_050753345.1. Lineage (NCBI taxonomy): Bacteria > Bacillati > Cyanobacteriota > Cyanophyceae > Leptolyngbyales > Leptolyngbyaceae > Alkalinema > Alkalinema pantanalense. Next base: position 87 of record NZ_JBLZFX010000043.1, read on the forward strand.
TGCTCTAACTGGCACATCACTCCACTATTCATGCAGGAGGTCTATTGGCGTGTGTGTATTGGCGTGTGTGTACTGGCGCTGTAGATGGTTGAAGTTATAGCACTTTATAGGCTAGCAAATAGGCTAGCCAATCTTTAGTCTTGCAGTCCTATCAGCATCGCAACCCTCTAAGCCTCAACATTCTTTACATTGCAAATCCCTGGGCGGTCTCGGCTACGTCAATCTTCAATTGGTAGGTCAACTCAGACTGAACGCCCCCCGCACAATGAACCCGTCCCGCCACTGGAGAAGTATAGGCCGGCAGGGCACTGGCTACCAAGGCGATGTGCCGATCGCTCACAACCAAGCCATGGGTGGGATCATAGCCCCGCCAGCCCGCACCGGGCAGATAAACCTCCGCCCAAGCATGGAGATGGCGATCGTTAGAATCTGGATCCCCTTCTTGGTAACCACTGACAAAGCGTGCGGCCAAACCGACCGATCGGCAAACTTCCATGAACAGCACCGCGAAATCTCGGCAGGAGCCTTTCTTTTCCCGCCACGTCACCCCTGCGGCAAAGGGATGCCCTGTTTCGCGAATGGTGTATTGGCATTCCGTGTAGATTCGCTGATTCAGTTCATTGAGAAACTGGACAATCTTCCCATTGCTCGTTTCATCAATTTCCTGGGCAAGTTCTACCGCGACGGGATCGAGACTTGCTTGGCCTTCAGCCCGTCCCAAATAGGGCTGCAATTGGCTCCAGAGGGATTTGGGGTAGTCAAAGGGCAGTTCGATCGCCCAGGGTTCCAACAAGTAAACAAAGGGATTGGCCTGATGGGTTTCTACGTGGGACTGGATTGCGATCGTCAACTGTTGCACCGCTTGCATTGGATCGAACCACAGTTTGATGAGTCCATTGCCATCCAGATCGGTGATGTAGGACTGGGCTTGTGGTTCCGGCGTGACGGTGATGGCAAAGCTCTGCAACGTTTGCCAACTATCCGATCGCGGTCGCAGCCTCAGCAGATGGGGCTGCAAGGTCACTGGTTGACTGTAATTGTAGACAGTCGTATGAGAAATTCTGTAGTGCATGGTGGTGTGAAGAGAGGAAACCAGCAAGCTCTAGGATAGTACGAGATTATCCAAGCCGATCAGCGTATTGCTCAGAACCCGATCGCAATGAGTTGCTGTTTTCCGGCAATTCATTCGCTGAACACCTAGGCCACAGCTAACCGTAGCGATCGGTTAAACAATCCGATCGTTGACAGATTGGTTAAGAGTTGCTCACCTGTTGCTCACCTAAGGACAGGGTGAGTCAGATGACGTGACGTGAGTTCGACCAGCAAAATTGTCCTTACACAAATCCCCCCTGCTTGGACGCAGAATTCCCTGGAGTGCCGGGGGAGTAGAGTCCCCTGACAGCAGCAGGCAAGGCAGTTGCCCTAACGCCATGCCAGAGAAAACTGCCTTGAGGGAAGACGGTCTCCGATCGCTGCTGCGCCGCAGTCCCGACATTCGATCCGTACCATGAATTCATCGAACTCACATATCAAACTCACATTAAGATTGGCGATTCCTATCCTATAGATCACCCTTGTCTAGGCCAACTGCAACTTGCTACACTGGCTGCAACTTTCTACACTGGCTGCAACGCAAAAAAGGTTTCGTAAATGCTGGTGTCCACGGCATTGGTGCGTGACTGGATACTATCTAGAAATTCATGCAACCCAGAATCAATCACTTCATCAATCACGAGGTAATCTAAATCCGCCCGTAGTTTCCCTAAAGTGCGTTCCACAGGACTATTCCAGGTGCCACGCGGGGTTCCGGTAATTTCCTGGAGCGATCGCTCCGCCTGTTGCACACAATAGCGAATCGATCGGGGAAAGGTGCGATCGAGCAGCAGAAACTCCGCAACGGAGGTGGGCGTAATACGGTGGGCACCCCGCTTTCGGTACATTTCATAGGCACTCGCTGACTTGAGCAACGCCATCCATTGCAACTCATCTAAGGCAGAACCCACATCCCGCAGCGATGGCAGCAGAATGAAATACTTCACATCAAGAATCCGCGAAGTTTTGTCCGCCCGTTCCAAGAAGCGACCAATTTGCCCAAAATGCCAGCCTTCATTGTGGGTCATCGTGGCATCAGCAATGCCAATAAACAAATGGCTGGCCGATTTTACTTCCTCAAAAAAGGCAAACCAATCCGCCACCGATCCAGCCTTTGCTGTGTCTTGCACAAGATGATAGAAGGCATTGATCTGTTGCCACATTTCCGAAGAAATAATTTCGCGCACCGATCGGGCATTTTCTCGCGCCAACTGCAAACAGGACAAAATCGAGTTGGAATATTCACGATCGAAGGTCAGAAATTGAATGACATTTTCTTCCGTGGCCTCACCATAACGCTCCCGAAATAACTTGGCATCTCCAGTCGTCGCAATAACCGGTTCCCACTGCTGAGTCATGCCAGCAGGCGAATCTAGCACTAGATTCAAATTCACATCAATAAATCGTGCAATATTTTCTGTGCGTTCAATGTAGCGATTGAGCCAGTAAATTGAATTTGCAACGCGACTTAACATAGGATTTGACTAATCAGTGAAGTGAATTAAACGATCGGGCAAACCAAGCACTAAAACCCCTAGCGATCCTTAAAAACCACTCGGTCAAAACCACTCGGTCAAAACCACTTGTAGATTTCTAGGGGTTATATCATTTCTGGGAACTGTCTGTTTTCTTAAACACATCCCTACGATAGTTTAGGGGGTGAATTCCCAATCCGCCAGCAATATTGCTTTAGTTAAATAAAATTAATAAAATTCCTCTCATTTAACTAGTCGGGCTCTAGACTGGAATCGACCTTGAGCTTAAAGCCACACCCCCAGAAGCTCTCCCAGACGCCCCAGCCACGGTTGAGCCCTCCTAGTCTAGGGATTACCTAATCACACACCACCCAAGTATCCTTACTACCTCCCCCTTGAGAGGAATTAACCACCAGAGAACCTTTTTTCAGCGCAACTCGAGTCAGGCCACCCGGATTCACATAAATCTCCTTGCCATAAAGAATGTAGGGACGTAGATCCACATGGCAGCCTTCAAACCTGTCCTCCACCAACGTCGGCACCCGTGAAAGGCTGAGGGTGGGCTGAGCAATGTAATTGCGAGGATTGGCTTTAATTTTTTCAGCAAAGGCTTCGCGTTCGGCGGGGGTCGCATGGGGCCCCACTAACATGCCATATCCTCCAGACTCGTTGGCCGCTTTCACCACAAGCTTGTCTAAATTGGCAAGCACATGTTGCTGCTGTTTGGGTTCCCAACAGAGGTAGGTGGGGACGTTCGATAAAATGGGATCTTCGTTCAGGTAGTAGCGGATCATCTCTGGCACAAAGGCATAAATGACCTTATCATCGGCAACTCCGGTTCCCAGCGCATTGGCCAATCCTAAGCGTCCATTGCGATAAACCTCCATGAGCCCCGGCACGCCCAACAGCGACTCTGGGCGAAAGGCTTGGGGATCAATAAAGTCATCATCTAAGCGTCGATAGAGTACATCTACACGCTTCAGTCCCTTCGTGGTTCGCATTTGCAAATAGCCATCGGCCACAACAAGATCCCGACCTTCCACCAATTCCACCCCCATTTGCTGAGCGAGGAAGGAGTGCTCAAAATAGGCTGAATTATAAATACCTGGGGTGAGCAACGCCACCGTGGGATCGGGCAAGTGTTCAGGGACTAGGTTGAGCAAAGTTTCCAGCAATTGACCGGGATATTCCTCCACAGGACAGATTTTCACCTTTTCAAATACCTGAGGAAAGGTGCTCTTCATCACTCGGCGATTTTCCAAGACATAGGAGACCCCAGAAGGGCAGCGCAGGTTATCTTCCAAAACGAACCAATGGCCATCCCGATCGCGCACCAGATCGGTTCCGGTGATATGGCACCAAATGCCTGCGGGTGGCTTAACACCCATGCAAACTGGATGAAAACCACTGGCAGATTCGATTAATTCCCGAGGAATAATGCCATCGTGAATGATTTTTTGGTCACTGTAGATATCTTGTAAAAAACAGTTGAGGGCGTAAATCCGTTGTTTTAAACCTCGTTCGAGAAAATTCCAGTCCTCCATGGCAATGATGCGAGGAATCATGTCAAAGGGGAAAATGCGCTCGGTGCCCTGGTTATCACTGTAGACGTTAAAGGTGACGCCCATTTTAAACAGCGTAATTTGGGCAGCGGTTTGACGACGCTGCAGTTCCTCCATCGGCAAGGAGTCAATGCGCTGAATCAATGGAATCGCTTCAGGACGAGGTTGCCCTTTTGCAACGAACAATTCATCATAAAAATTGCCTGGATCGTAATCTTCGAATTTCACAGCGGTAGACCAAAAGCGTGACAACAGGTTTTAACGGTCAGTCGTGACTGGGATAAATCGTGACTGGGATAAATCGTGACTGGGGTAAATCATGACTGGGGTAAATCGTGACTGGAATCAGTGATGGCTAGGATGAATGGGGGCTAGGGTCAATCGTGATGGTCAAACGGAATCGGGACGGAGCGATCGAACCGAACCGTGAGCGGTCATAGGGGGACCCAAAACGGAACCGAATCTAGAGGGGGCTTCATTTCTCGATACGCTTAATCTATTGATATAGTGTCAGCAAGCACTGACATTCTGTAACGGGTTTAACGAAGCAGATTTATCGCCTGACTCAGGAAAAATAAGTAGTCATAGAGCGCAGCGAATGTGGGCTGGGCAAGGCAATGAATCTATCAATTTCGTTGTGATTGATACAGCGTTTAACAAATGTGGTTGATACAGCGTTGCACGAAAACGATCGTCAGATGTAAGTAACTGGTGGGAAAGGGATGCGAGATAGGGTGGCAATTTTGCAATCCGGTTTCGCAGAGTTTTTCGGTTGGTTGGACTAGATAACGGACGGATTTGCAGAAGCCCAGGCAAACACCATAGAAAGCTCTATTCAAATTCTAATTTTTCCTGAAAAGCGACAAAAGTTGGGATAAGAGAAGGGTATTTGTCACATCCTGGTTTTGATGAGTGAGTTGCGATGAGTGATTTGTGTCTATTGGCAATTAGCCTAAGCCAAGCACCCGGCCAACGCACGGATTCTCCGATCGTGCCGCCGTCTACCTATCTCCAGTCTTCCCGACAAACGCCTCGACCCACATCTCAGAAAAAAATTGTCGTTCAGCCTAGGGTTCCGCACGAGTTGGCTCAAAAGCCTGAGTTTTCGCGATCGTCGGATTCTCCAATGAGATCTACTTCGGGACTGCCCACCAAAGCGACGCCCAAAGGCCCAACTGCTGCCAAACTAAAAACCGCGTCCCTCAAAACGACCTCGAAAAGAATCGCGATCGCCCCAAACCCCCAAACCCGGATCTCACCACGATCGGGCATTCAACTCTATCGGCAACGCTTAACCTCCCTGCGCCAGGGGCGACTCTATACCCGGTTGCCTGTGGATAGTTTTTATGAAGCTTGGCGATCGGCCCAGGGCCAGCCGACCTACCAACAATGGCGACGGTTGCTCAGCCTGGAAGCACGGGCTGTTTCCCGTCGGCAGGACAAGCGACCGTTGATGGTTATGGTCGGGGATTCCCTCAGCCAGTGGTACCCCAGTGATTATTTGCCCAGTCGGGATATTTGGCTCAATCAGGGCATTTCCGGTGATACCACCCGAGGCATTTTGCAGCGGCTAGATGATTTTGCGACAGCGCGCCCCGATCGCATTTACGTCATGGCGGGGGTGAATGATTTAAAACGGGGGGCGAGTGATCGGGAAATTCTGCAAAATTTGGCCAAAATCATCGCGCGGCTCCAGCGCCAGCATCCCCAGGCAGAAATTGTGGTGCAATCCATTTTGCCGACCCGCTCATCAATGATCCCCAACGATCGCATCGAAACCCTCAATCAGCAATTAGCACAACTCACCACTCGCCAAGGCGCAGCCTTTTTGGATCTTTACCGCGAATTTGTCGATCGGGATGGTTATCTCCAGCAACAATTGAGCACCGATGGAATTCACTTGAATTTACAAGGCTACCAGGTTTGGCAAACCGCCCTCAGCCAAGCAAAACCCGCGATCGCCTCGCTGGTTCGCAAACCCCAGGCCAAGAACGGATAAGTTACAATGTAATCTTGTATTACACCTTCAAGATCTCGTATTACAATAGAAGCAGCCTGTGATCGCAATGACCCATTGCTAGCAGGTTGCTTTTGTATTTGGGGTCATCTTCGACTGGTACAAGTTGCTTAGTGCGAGTTGCTTAGTGCGAGTTGCTGTACGAGACCACCCCAACCTTTAAGTTCACTATGAAATCTAAACGAGTAGTCGAGCCATGAAATTTTCTCCGAATGTTGACCGCATCATTATTTTCGATACCACTTTGCGGGATGGCGAACAGTCTCCCGGCGCTACGATGAACGTGGACGAAAAACTAGCGATCGCGCGTCAACTGGCTCGACTTGGCGTGGACGTGATTGAAGCGGGGTTTGCCTTTGCCAGTCCGGGGGACTTTGAAGCGGTTAATAAAATTGCCCAAACGGTCGGGACGGAAGACGGCCCCGTAATTTGTAGCCTTGCCCGCGCGACCCAAGGGGATATTAAGGCCGCTGCGGAAGCGATCGCCCCTGCTTGTTACCGCCGGATTCACACCTTCATTGCCACCTCCGACATTCACCTGCAATATAAATTGCGCAAAACCCGCCAGGAAGTCTTGGAAATTGCGCCGGAAATGGTGGCCTATGCCAAGTCTTTTGTGGATGATGTGGAATTTTCCCCGGAAGATGCTGGCCGATCGGATCCTGAATTTCTCTATCCGGTGTTGGAAGCGGTGATCGATGCTGGGGCAACGACGATTAATATTCCCGATACCGTGGGTTATACGACTCCGGCGGAATTTGGCGCGCTGATTAAAGGGATTAAGGAAAATGTCCGCAACATCGATCGGGCAATCATTTCCGTCCACGGTCACAACGACCTCGGCTTAGCGGTTGCCAACTTCCTGGAAGCGGTCAAAAATGGGGCGCGTCAGTTGGAATGCACGATTAACGGCATCGGTGAGCGGGCGGGTAATGCAGCATTGGAAGAATTGGTGATGGCGTTGCATGTGCGGCGGCAATATTTCAATCCCTTCCTGGGTCGGCCTGTGGATTCCGAAGCATCCTTGACCAATATCAATACCCGCGAAATTTATAAAACTTCCCGTCTAGTCTCCAATACTACGGGAATGTTTGTGCAGCCGAACAAGGCGATCGTAGGGGCTAATGCCTTTGCCCACGAATCCGGCATCCACCAAGACGGCGTCCTGAAAAATAAGCTGACCTATGAAATCATGGACGCTCAGTTAATCGGCTTGACGGATAACCAAATCGTTCTGGGCAAACACTCTGGCCGCAACGCCTTCCGGACTCGCTTGAGCGAACTGGGTTACGAATTGGCCGATCAGGAGTTGAACAAAGCCTTTGTCCGCTTCAAGGAACTGGCGGATAAGAAGAAAGAAATCACCGATTGGGATTTGGAGTCGATCGTTAATGATGAAACCCAGCAACCGCCGGAAATGTTCCGCCTGGAAATGGTGCAGGTGTCCTGTGGCAGCAATGCCCAACCCACCGCAACGGTGAAAGTCCGCAACCCCGATGGGACGGAACTGATGGATGCGGCGACCGGAACTGGCCCAGTGGATGCGGTTTATAAGGCCATTAATCGGGTCGTGAATGTGCCGAACCAGTTGATTGAGTTTTCGGTGCAATCGGTGACAGCAGGCATTGACGCGATCGGGGAAGTGACGATTCGCCTGAAGTACGAGGATCGGATTTTCTCCGGTCGATCGGCCAATACGGATATCATCGTTGCGTCAGCCCAGGCTTATATGAATGCCCTGAATCGGCTGTATAGCGTCTTGCAAGCGGGGGATATGCACAAAACCAATGCTCAACGGGAAGCGGGTCTGGAAGCAGCTAGCGTCTAGTTCCGTTGGGCGCGCTGCGGTAAGAAACGCCTAGATTCTGCCATGGTCTAATTCATCGACGATCGCCCCTTAGATTATCTCTAGGGGGTATTCTTTTGTTGGGAAGTAGTCCCATCCCGGCATAATAAAGCAAGGTTTTGCCACCCTTGTTCCGCAATCCCTATCTCGCAATCCCTATTTCGAACCACTATGCAAGACGATCTTCTCCAGCGCGAACAGCAATTCCACGACCAATGGGCGAGCACGATCGATGTGGATGGCATCCGGGTCGCGGACTACTTTGAAGCCTGTACTGCTCCGGAAAATCGCTTTATTCTGAAGCATTTAGGCGACGTACGCGGGAAGTTACTCCTTGATCTGGGCTGCGGGGCAGGGGAAAACAGTGTGTATTTTGCGAACTTAGGCGCGCATTGCGTGGCGTCGGATTATTCCCCTGGCATGGTGGAAGTGGCGCTGAAGCTGGCTGAGAAAAATGGTGTTCAGGTAGAGGGTCGGGTGATTAATGCCATGGCGATCGACTATCCGGATAACACGTTTGATATTGTCTACGCTGCGAACCTGTTGCACCACATTCCCGATCCCCTACAAACCATTCGAGAAATTCATCGAGTGCTGAAACCGGGGGGAAAGATGTGCTTTTGGGATCCCTTAAGACATAATCCTGTGATTAATGTCTATCGAAAAATGGCAACGGAAGTGCGAACAGAAGATGAAATGCCATTGCATATCAACATTGTGCGAGATGTGCGTCAACTGTTTTCGGCCACGAAGTTTGATACCTTTTGGATCGCAACGCTCTGGATCTTTTTGCAGTTTTACCTGATTGAAAAAGTCAATCCCAATCAAGAACGCTACTGGAAGAAGATTATCATCGAGCAGGATCGTCTCAAGCCGGTCTATAGCTTCCTGGAACGCTTGGATAAGTTTATTAAGAAACTTCCTTTGATGAAACGGATGGCCTGGAATCTTGCGATCGTAGCTACTAAATAACGACTGCTCCATCGCCCAATACCGTTACTCAAGAGAATCACTCAACTTGTTCTGCCGTGACCTATGCCTAAACTGCCTTGGAAAACGATCGTAACCTATCTCTTATTAGGCGCGATCGCGTTACTGATGCTGATTCCTCTAATTTGGCTGATTAGCACGTCTTTAAAATCTCCCACGGAGGATCTCTTTCAGTTTCCGCCACAGTTCATTCCCCAGCAGCCCACCCTCGTCAACTTTGTCAAAGCCTGGAACGTAGATCCCAATACTCCCTTCAGCCGCTATTTCATCAATAGCATCATTGTTTCAGTCTTAACCGTAGGATTAAATCTACTGTTTTGCTCCCTTGCGGCCTATCCTTTAGCTCGGTTAACCTTTAAGGGACAGAAAGCAATCTTTGCCGCGATAGTCGCAACGATTCTCATCCCATTTCAGATCGTGATGATTCCGTTGTTTGTTTTATCGAATCAGCTACATTTGCAAAATACCTATCTAGGCATTATTTTCCCTTCGATCGCCTCGGCCTTTGGGATTTTTCTGTTGCGGCAAGCGTTTCAAGGGGTTCCAAAGGAATTGGAGGAAGCTGCTCGAATGGATGGCTGCTCAGAATTGGGAATTTGGTGGAATGTCATGCTGCCGTCCGTGCGACCGGCTTTAACCACACTTGCGATTTTTGTATTTATTGGCGCTTGGGGCGATTTTCTCTGGCCATTAATCATCACCGATCGACCCGAGATGGCGACGTTGCCATTAGGCGTGGCCAAGTTAAATGGACTCACCGATAGCGACTTCCGCCTCATTGCAGCAGGATCGGTACTTTCAATCGCGCCGATTCTGGCGTTCTTTTTGGTGATGCAAAAATATATCGTGCCAACCGATGCAGGCAGCGGTGTCAAAGGCTAGTACAGGGCTAGTCTTCTCGAACACCTAAGGCCATCTGAACGATAAAAGGATTGCCCCCATCTTGATGGTAGCGATCGGCCCACTGCCGAATAATTTCATCTAGTTCTTCTAGGGCACGATCAACCTTTTCCGGCGGAATATCCAACGCTTCCAAGACCCGCATATACCGAGGTTGCCGATCGGCCCAACCCTTCAATAGCCGGAAAAAACGTGCGGTATCTTCCACCATGACATAGGTTCTTTCTTCCTCGTCATCGGGGGAATAGGACGCGCGGGTTAAGGCATAGAAGGGCATTCCCCAAGGTGACTCAATGCGAGTCACGGTGCCGGAATAGAGCAAACGCCGCTTGATATGTTCTGCCAAGGCTTCACTTAAGGGCATCCGTTGTTCCCGAGGCAATTCTTCCTGCGATCGAGAATGCAGGTATTCGATTAATTCTAAAAACTGAAATGAGTTGATCAGCTGTGCATCCGGCAAATGAGGCGGTAACTTTTGCTCTAGATGCTTCTTCTCGTCTGAAGTCAGACTACTGGAAGAAATCCGTGACCGACCGGGTTGCCAAGGGAAATTCTCCATCCAGACGTAGGGTAACTGGATCAGGTAGCGAGGTTCCTGGGAACCTAGCATTTTCAAGAGTTTGCCTTCCGTTAACGCTTGACCGACTTCTTCAACGATCGCTTTAACTCGCTTTGGCTCAATATGGTGCAGATGCCCCGTCATCCGGAGATTGCCATCTTGCTCCAAGTAAGTCATGTAGATCGCACATTTGGCCGCCGTTGCCGCCGCATCCAAAAATGCCCCGTGGCGATGGCCACCGGTACGCATCGCACTGAATGCTAGGTACAGCATGATCTGATCCATCGCACTTGGACTAAGTAGTTTGATCAGATCGAGGTCTTTAGTCATAGGTCAGCATCTACAACGTAACAGATTTACCAGGTTAACCAATCGAGCCGAGGACTCAGTCCATCATCTGAAAAGATAATGGACAAACTATACCACCGATTTTGCAATCCGTAGAGTTGAAACAGAACTCAACTTATACTAGCAACTGGCTGTGTTTCCATCTTTTACCTTGATGGAGACTTTAACATCCTTTTACTCGGCGTATCCCCTTAGCATACCCACTTATGTCAGGTTCGTAACATTCATCTAGGCTGAATGGGAAAAAATGATAGGAAAACGCATTTCCTGGAGTGGGAAAAGGGTTTTGTCGGCCTATGCATCATCGCTTTGACACTTTTTTGCTATGAGTGAGGTGGCTATGAATTAGAAGAACGCATCGCAATGAAGTGTGCTCAAAAATAAAACTTTGTGCGAGATCGCAGAACTCGTTGCATAGCAGTCTTGAGAGCAACGATCGAGCTCAGTAATTAGGAATAACTGATATCGACTGACTGATTCAGTCGTCTTACATCCGAGACCTAAACCTCATCACGGCAGAAACTTACAGTAGGCTGTATCCAGTTATCAAGAAGTTTCTCAAACTCTGCACGATCGAGGCTGACGGGGTAGAAGTGGTCTAGAGGAATTGCCAACTTTCTCCTTAGACAATTTCTACACGACCACTGCCCCGATGGGCAACTTCGACCCGTCCACTCCCCCGATAGTTAGGAGCTTCCATACGACCACTGCCCCGATGGGCAACTTCTTCAATGCGACCACTGCCACGGTAAGCAACTTCTATACGACCGCTTCCCCGATAGCTAGGAGCTTCAATGCGACCACTACCACGGTAGGCAACTTCTTCAATGCGACCACTGCCCCGATGGGCCATAATATCGCTGGAGCCTAAAGCACTTACAGAAACCATCGTACCGGTTAGCACCGTTGCTGTTATTAAAAGGACACCGGTGAGTCCAATTGAAAATTGAGAGCGCATAAGCTTGGTCTGTCTTGGTATGTATCTAATCACTCATACAAAGTCTCCGTAGACAGATCAGGAAAAGATTTCAGAAATGATGAACATTTTCTGCTTCGATCGCCCTCAACAACGAAATCATATTTTTATTTTTCTAGAGAAGTGTTTTTAAAGTCACAGGACTGATTCGATCGCTTGAACCCGAATCCATTGCCCAGCTAGGTTCTTCTCTCCCCAGACTTGTAGGGATTGACCGGGAATCAATTGATTAAGGAGAGCGTTAACTTCGGCGAGAAGCGTCACGAGTTGATAATCGTGCTCACCGACTTGAAAATGGTAGGTGTGTGATCCGCTCTGCGTGAAAATACCGATCCAACTTTCACCTTTGCCACGATCGAGGAGTAAAGGGGTTGCCGGTGCATAGCCGCTATTGGGATAGGCATCAGGACGATCGAGATAATAGGTTTGCCAGGTTAACCAATCAGGATGTTGTAGGGGGACATTAAAGAGAGGAATGACCGCAGCAGGCGCTTGGGCATCCGTTAGTAGGGCATTTTGTAACGTCCGAATGGGTAGATTTCTGGGTACACAATCCAGTTCTACACACAATGCAGCGGCCATGCCTGCGGCCTGTCCAATTCCCAACACTAAAGGTTGCAGGCGGGTGGCTCCATTGGCCATGTGGGTGACAGAAATATTTTTCTCACAGACTAGAAATCCATCGATCGTCTGGGGAACTAGAGCACCGTAGGGAATGGTGAACGGGGTACCTGTCCAGCGTCCGCCCCATTGGATGGATTTAGGCTTAAGGGGAATATCGCCACTGGGATAGTGATGATCGTTGGCGTAGTTCCCGATCGCGATGGCGGTACAAAGACTATCTACATTGGCACAGCCTTCGGCACAGACCTGCATGGGTAACGCCGCAACTTGGCCTCGGGCGATCGGTAGAATATCTTGTTCCCGTACCGTTACCATACCTTGCAGCCGCCGACTTTCCCGGAAATAGGGATGGAGGGCAAAGGCGGAATTGCGATCGACGGAGGTTGGAAGGGACGGGGGAAACGTGCCTTCAGCAAGCCCATAACGCTGACCGAGGGTTTGTTGAATAAAGTAGGCAAAGGCCCAACTATGGTTATAGGCTGCTTGGAAAAACGCTTGGCGAGCGGTTGTATTGCCTAAAAGCCGCTCTAAACCTTCACCGTAGTCATTGCCGTGAATCGGCCAGTTAATCATGAAGCGATTTCCCGGCAGGCGACCGTAGTTCAAAAATTTCTCGCCGCCGTACTGTTCCCACGCTTTGGTAAAGGGGGCTGGATTGTAGTTGGGCGGAATAGGAATCGCTGGGGCTGATTGATCTTCTCCATAGTCCTGCATCACCACGACCCAAGTGGGCGCTTGCACCGGATAGCGCTGCATCCAGTCAGCCATTTCCGCAGGGGCGCTGGGTTCCTGAAAGTCCTGGTGCAGTTCCCAGCCCCAGCGATGGGGAATGGCACCCAAGGCCAGTAAATCCCCTAATTCCGTACCGTCGATCGTGATTTGCGCGGTAATTTGATAATCCTGGAATTGCACGCCAGTGATGCGATCGCCCGTGCGGAGAACCGCGATCGGGGTTTGTCTAGTAATCCAAGTTAAGTTTGGCAGTGCCTTAACCCAATCGGCAAAAATTTCTGCGCCGATGCGAGCTTCGTAGGTAAAGAAGCTGACCCAGGCATGATCTAAGCCTTCAGGTTGCCGTGTTTGCAATTCCCGCAGAAATTGTCCCCAAATGCCGGTTTGCCAAGCCTGCAACTCATTCCCATCGGGAGCGGTGACGCCTGCACTGGTTAACATGCCCCCTAACCACTCAAATTCACTCACCAGAATCACCTGAGCACCCCGGCGGGCAGCTTGGATGGCGGCTGCGGTGCCCCCGGTTCCTCCACCGACGACTAGAATTTGAGTCTGCAATGTTTTCATGGGTGCTCTGCGCTTTCCAACTGATTGATGCTCTGCGGATTATGCTCGAAGAACTATTGACGAACTATTTATGCTCGACAAAGGGAGTGCCCCAAAAAGCCCAGTTTTCTTTGTTGAAGGGCGATCTCCATTTGTAGATTAGGGTAGACTCCATTTTCTGGCGCGATCGAGCTTGCTGAGGAGCATCCTGCCAGAAAGCAATGCCTAATTGGGTTGGTAAATTATTGTTGTAATGAGCTTGTTGGTAGTGTAGTAAATAGCGTTTGCAGTCATGTTCGCCTTTCCATCGCTGATTGGATTTCACAGTTTCACCCACATACAACAGGATAGGTAATGTGTAGTCAAATACAAAGTACAACGCTGAAACACCTAAATCTTCTGCTTTCCAGCGCCAGAATTGCGTATTTTGTTGCGGAAGCTCAAAGGGATTGAGCCGATCGGGATCGGTTGTTTGACTAGGCGGTGTCGAGAGGCCAAAGTCAAATAGAGATCCTTGGGCAATCGCGGGGATAATCTCGACTGCTGTTTGATACTCCAGGATGCGCTGTTTCCAGTCTGTCAGAGCAGTCGCATCCATTTCTAAGGTCTGAGATCGTTGGGTGAGGTAGGTACCTGCCAGTTCCTTGGCGGAAAAGAGGGATGGTTGTTCAATCTGTGGGGGAGTAGGCGTACTCTGAGCGATGGGAGAGGGCAAAGATGAATGATCCGAGTTTTGTGAAGTACGGTACTTGGGCATCGATCTTGCTCCTGCCTGTTAGTGAACAGAACGGAGTCAGGATAGCATAGAGAGAACCGTTTGCCCATGTACTTGACTCTCCTTCAAATGACTGATTTCTTGACGGATTTACAGGCCGCTTTTCTGAATCATTCCGGTTGGATAATTGCGATCGCAGGAATTTTACATCTTGTGATCGGTACGGTTGCGGCAGCGATCGCAGTTCAAAAAGGTCAATCCTGGCAACGCTGGCTTGTCATTGGCTGGATTGGTGGAACCCCTGCGTTGATTGCAGCTTTGCGCTTGCCCAAATTAGCGAATCAAGTCGATCGCTAAGCACACCCAAAGAGGCTAATCAAAAACGTGCGTTCGACAAGCGAAATAGTCCCTCACACATCCCTTGGGTGTCGGGGGAATAGAGTATGACATTGCAGGGGGACGGGGAGAAGTTCCCCGATCTTCACTGCGTAACAGCCCCCGACGATCGCGCCGCACCCCAAATTCATCGAACTCCCGTCACGTGCATAAAAATCAAGCTAACAAAAAGGACTCAACAGCTTTGTTGAGTCCTCACCAGAAGATTAAAAATGTACCTGTCAAACGATTGTCTGAATGGCATCTGGAATATCAAATGTATTCAGCCCAATTCGCTTAATCCAATTAGTTGAGAGCGCTGGCTCCAGCCACCACTTCCAACAGCTCTTGGGTAATTGCAGCTTGACGAGCTTTGTTGTAAGACAGCGTCAAGGTACCAATCAAGCTCTTAGCGTTGTCGCTCGCGTTATTCATTGCAGTCATCCGAGCTGCCAATTCACTAGCAGCCGCTTCTTGCAGTGCCCGCAGAAGTTGATTATTCAGATACAACGGCAACAAAGCATCCAAAATTTGCACAGGATCTTGCTCAAAAATCATATCCTGAGGCAAGTTCTGCAAAGGTGTTGTGACCTTTTCCCGTTCTACTTGGAAGTCTCCCCCGCGTACGGTGAGACGGAAGATTTCATCATCCTGCACTTCCAGACCTTGAGCATCTAGGGGTAGCAAGGTTTGTACCACCGGACGAGAGCTAATCAACGACACAAACTTGGTGTAGATCAACTCAACCCGATCGACATTTTCCGACAGGAAGGACGACAGAATAGCATCCGCAATTTCAGCAGCTTCTTTGGCGGTGGGGATTTGTTCTAAGCCAGTGTAGTTGGCATCGATCGTATAATCCCGGCGCTGGAAGTATTGAGTCGCTTTCCGACCCACTACAAACATCCGCACAGAAACGCCTTGAGCTTGCAGTTCCTTCGCCCGTTGCTCTGCCCGTTTGATCACATTAGCGTTGTAACCGCCGCAAAGACCGCGATCTCCGGAAATAACCAATAGACCAACGGACTGCACTTGACGTTTTTTCAGCAGCGGCAAATTGGCTTCTTCAAACTTCAAGCGGCTTTGCAGACCGTGCAGTACCTGGGCCAAACGATCGGCAAAGGGACGAGTGGCCGTCACTTGCTCTTGGGCGCGACGAACCTTGGCCGCTGCCACCAAGCGCATAGCTTCCGTAATTTTTTTGGTGTTTTTGACCGACTGAATCCGGTCACGAATGGCTTTTAGGTTTGGCATCTTTTTGTTCCTCTAATCGGGTGAACGATCGTTCACCCGACATAAACCTCACTGATTTGACTTAAGTGACTTAACTTAAGCGGCGAAGTTCTTCTTGAACTCAGCGATGCCTTCCTTCAGCAGCGCTTCAGCTTCATCATCCAGGACTTTGTTGCCTTGAACGATTTCCACATAGCGGGGCTTGCTGGTCTTCAGGTACTCGCGCAGACCCTTGTTGAAGTCCACCACTTTCTCAGCCGCCAAGTCATCCAAGTAGCCGTTAATCCCAGCGTAGATGATGGCAACCTGCTCGTTCAGCAGCAGTGGGCTGAACTGAGGCTGCTTGAGGATTTCCCGAAGGCGCTTACCACGAGCCAATTGGTTTTGGGTGGCTTTATCCAAGTCAGACGCGAACTGAGCAAATGCTTCCAATTCTGCAAACTGAGCCAGTTCCAGCTTCACCTTACCAGCAACCTTCTTCATGGCCTTGGTTTGAGCAGCGGAACCAACCCGAGATACGGAGATCCCTGCGTTCACCGCCGGACGGAGACCGGAGTTAAACAGGTCAGTGGAGAGGAAGATCTGACCGTCGGTAATGGAAATAACGTTGGTGGGAATGTATGCAGAAACGTCACCGGCTTGGGTTTCGACGATCGGCAGTGCTGTCATGCTACCACCACCCAGCGCATCGCTGAGTTTTGCAGCCCGCTCCAGCAAACGGCTGTGGAGATAGAACACATCCCCAGGATAAGCTTCACGACCGGGCGGACGACGCAGCAACAGCGACATTTGACGGTAGGCCTGAGCTTGCTTGGACAGGTCATCATAGACCACCAAGGTCGCTTTGCCCTTGTACATAAAGTACTCAGCTAGGGCTGCACCGGTGTAGGGAGCCAGGAATTGTAGAGAGGCGGGATCGTTGGCGTTAGCAGCCACGACGATCGTGTATTCCATAGCACCGCGCTCTTGCAGCACTTGCACCACGTTCGCGACGGTGGAAGCCTTTTGACCCACGGCAACGTAGACGCAAACCACATCTTCACCTTTCTGGTTCAGGATGGTGTCCACAGCCACGGAAGTTTTCCCGGTTTGACGGTCACCGATGATCAGTTCCCGC
The DNA here is from genome assembly GCF_050753345.1 of Alkalinema pantanalense CENA528. NCBI lineage: Bacteria > Bacillati > Cyanobacteriota > Cyanophyceae > Leptolyngbyales > Leptolyngbyaceae > Alkalinema > Alkalinema pantanalense. The sequence goes on from NZ_JBLZFX010000043.1 coordinate 17,194, forward strand.
TGGCCCCGACCGATGGGGATCATGGAGTCGATCGCAGTAATTCCGGTTTGCATCGGTTCACACACGGACTTCCGGGCGATGATCCCAGGAGCCATGGATTCAATCAGGCGGGATTCATTGGTGGCGATGTCACCTTTACCGTCGATCGGGCGGGCCAGGGAATCGACCACACGGCCAATCATGGCATCACCCACAGGAATCTGGGCAATCCGACCGGTGGCGGTCACCGTGGAACCTTCGGAGATGGAGCGGCCATCGCTCATCAACACCACCCCGACGTTATCTTCTTCCAAGTTGAAGGAGATACCAACGGAGCCATCTTCAAACTCCAGCAGTTCTCCGGCCATTGCCTGTTCCAAACCATAGACGCGGGCGATACCATCACCCACTTGCAGTACGGTACCGACGTTGGAAACCTTTACGTCTTGGTTGTACTGCTCGATCTGTTGGCGAATAATGCTACTAATTTCGTCAGGTCTAATCGCTGCCATGGGATTGCTCTCTTTACAACGTTACGGATGAGGGAAGACTTACAAGAAAAGCGTTGCGGGTATCGAACGCAGGCTTTGGTTCAATGCAGGCTTTGGTTCAACTAATTCGCACCGGCAAGGCGGTAGGAAATTCGGCGCAGTTGTCCCCGTAGGCTTGCATCAATGACTTGGGAACCCACCTTGATGATGACACCACCAATTAGGCTGCTATCAACGGTGGTTGCCATATCGACCTGGCGAGCACCAGTCATCGCGATTACCCGATCGCGAATCGCTTGCTTTTGACCATCATTGAGTTCAACCGCAGAGGTGACTTCTGCCAGTACGGCTTGATTCAACTTACGAACCAGAGCCTGAAATTCCTTGCAGATGCCAGCCAAAAAGGCAATGCGACGTCGATCGATCAGCACTTGCAGAAAATTCTGCGTAAAGGGATTGATCTTGCCGCCAAACAGGCTAGCAACAACGCCCTTTTTAGCTTCATCTTTGATAAAGGGGTTTTCAAAGAACTGAGCCAATTCGTCCGCATCTGTGATGGTTTCTAAAATCAGGTTGATATCGTTACTGATGTCACCAACCAAATTATTCGATTGACCCAGGGATAGCAGAGCTTGGGCGTAGGGTTCGTACACTTTAGAAGTCAGCAGACCACCTTTCATTTACTGACCTCCTAAGAGTGCAATACTGCGATCGACCAACCGTTGTTGGGCATCGTCATTCAACCGACCGGGCAACTGAGCTTCTGCCTGCTGCATAGCCATCTCAGCAATGCGCACCCGTAATTCATTGAGAATACGAGCTTGCTCAACACTGAAGTTGGCTGCGGCTTCTTGCTTCATACGAGCCACTTCTTCGGCTGCGTTGGCCAAAATGGCTTCCCGCGCCCGTTGGGCATCGCCTTCTGCCTTGGCCACAATTGCCGCTGCTTCTGCTTGGGCATTCTTGAGCTTTTCCTGTTCCGCAGCCAGTAACTTCGCGGTTTCCGCACGACGCCGTTCTGCTTCGGAAAGGGCTTGTTCGATCGCCGATGAGCGTTCACCCAGGGTTTTGCTTAAGAAACCACGACCAAAATAAACCAATATACCGATCACAATGGCGAGGTTGACTAAATTGGCTTCAATAATATCGAAATTGAAACCAAAGCCTCCCTCAGCCGCTTCCGCCATTTCTGAGGCTATCAAAGAAGCCCCACTGGCGAGTTGTAAAAAAATATCCATGACACCAACTCACAACTGCGCCGAAAACATTTCGTAGAAATAGACAAAACAATCTAAAAACCAGAATCAAGAGCGCTTTCTGAATTTCAGATCCGAATTTCTATCACTACACTCCAACTAAAAGCTTGTTTAGAATCTCTTGGCTCAGGGCATCAACTTGCTGTTCCAGCGCTGCCATTGCAGTCGCCTTTTCAGCATCTAGCGCCTTCGTGGCTTGTTCTCGTTGGGCGATCGCTTCAGCCTGGGCAGCCGCAATTTGATCATCTGCAATCTTTTGTGCTTCAGCTTGCGCCTTTGCAATGATTGCTTGATACTGACGACGGCTATCTGCCAACTCCTTCTCGTATTGTTGAGTAATGGCGTTGACCTTCTCTAACCCTTCCTTTGCGCCTGTTTGACTGGTACGGATCAGCTCCGCACGGTCTTCAACCACCTTGGTCAAGGGTTTGAAGAAGATGGCGTTCAGGATCACCATCAGGAGAATAAATTGAACTGCCATCAGCGGCAGTGTCGCATCAAAATCAAACATGATTGATTGGCTCGTGGGCTAGGACTGCAAGACATGGGCAATGGGTCACGGGCTTACTGAGAGAAACTCCTTCGACCATGACCCACCCCACAACCAAACTCAAACCTTATCTGAAGGGGTTTGCGAACAGCAGTACAAGCGCGATCACCAGACCGTAGATGGTCAGGGACTCCATGAACGCCAGGGTCAGCAGCAGGGTACCGCGAATTTTGCCTTCAGCTTCAGGCTGACGAGCAATCCCTTCAACGGCGCTACCAGACGCATTACCTTGACCAATACCAGGGCCGATCGCAGCCAAACCGATTGCCAGAGCCGCAGCTAGAACGGAAGCGGAAGAAACATCCATGGTGACTTTACCTTTAACGTAAACAAACGACAATTTCAAGTCAAATGAACGTGAACAGTATCACGCGCCGCGATACAGCGTATCACGTTAAGGGATCGACATATCAATCCGGGGTTCAACGCTTGATTAAATCAAATTCAATCAAGGATAAACAGGTTTAAGCATGCTCTTCATGCTCATCGCCGTGCCCTTCCAGTGCTTCATGAATGTAAGCACCAGCCAGGGTTGCAAATACCAAGGCCTGAATTGCACTGGTAAACAGTCCCAGCAGCATCACCGGCAGAGGTACAAACAACGGCACCAGAAGCACCAGCACACCCACAACGAGTTCATCCGCCAAGATGTTTCCAAATAGACGGAAGCTCAGGGAGAGGGGTTTGGTAAAGTCTTCTAAGATTGCGATGGGGAGCAGGACGGGAGTTGGTTGCACGTACTTTCCAAAGTAGCCCAAGCCTTTTTTCTTGAAGCCAGCATAGAAGTAGGCGATCGAAACCAATAATGCCAGAGCAACTGTGGTGTTGATGTCGTTCGTGGGGGCAGCCAGTTCACCTTCCGGCAACTTAATGAGCTTCCAGGGCACCAGCGCACCCGACCAGTTCGCTACGAAAATGAATAGGAACAGGGTTCCAATAAAGGGCACCCAAGGCCGATATTCTTTTTCACCCAACTGGTTACGAGCTAAATCACGCACAAACTCCAGCGCATATTCCATCAGGTTTTGCGCCCCTTTAGGCACCTTTTGGATATTCCGAGTCGCCAGCAACGAGGCAATGATCAACAATGCCGCGACGAACCAAGTCGTCAAGAAAACCTGCCCGTGAACCTCGAGATTGCCGATATGCCAATAAAAATGCTGACCCACCTCCAAGCTGGCGAGGGGCGCAATATTGAGCGTGTCTAAGAAATTAAGCATCTCAGTTCAAGCGGCTTTTCCCAAAGGTTGTGGGATGGATGATCCCAAATCGTTACCAATCACTCGTTACGAATTCGCAGAACGATCGGGAACGAAGAGAATACGCAGGGTGTAAATAATCAAGGTTGCTTTGTACGTCAGGAACCCTAAAAAGATTGGTAGGATACTGAGTTGCTTCAGCTGCGAGGCGATAATCATCACGCCCACAAAAACCGCAATTTGCGATTTTCCGACCGCGCTGGCTCCTTGACCTAGCTTCTCGACATTTTTACCCAGTAACCTCAGATAAATGACTCCTGTAAATGCGCCCATCAAATAATTGAGAGCAACATTCAAGCCATAAGAGAACCACACCGCTGGAAAGATAATCCCCATAAGAACAAGGGTTGTCACGATTAGCTCACGCTGTAGGGCATAGTACTCGTCCATAGAACCGGAAGATTGCTGTTCCTCTTCCATGGGAGATTCTGCGATCGCGTCAACACTGGTTTGAGGGGTCTCCTCCATAGCAAAAATGGTAAAACTGAAGTTTGCGATTGTTCGCCAGATCCGGCTCGAATGCAGTACACACGGCTTTTTCGTGGCAAAACTAAACCACTGGTGATCATATCATGAGGGGGTAACAATACTTAAACATCGGAAATTGAGGATTTGGGAAATTGATTCCCGATCGCACTGAGGGCAGGGGGCAAGCGATGTCTGCCCATGGGATGGACAATCTTAGGACAGGAATTTAGCCTTGCAATCCGACGATCGCGACTTGCAAAAAACGCAACCAACTCGGATCCACTGTGAGTTTCAGAAAGGCTTGAGCGGTGGCTTTGAGGGTGCGGTGATCGACGAACCAGGTGGGCAAGGCAAGGGGACGAAAGGGCAGTCTCAGCACAGATTTTTGGGGATGATCCAACAAATAAGTATTGTGGACAAAGCCCTGGCCGGACTGGATCTGGTGTAGGGAGTTACCGGGGAATGCGCCCCAGGCCAATCCTGCAAAGATAAAGGCTGCCCCGGCCCAAGCGTTGATGCCAATGACGCCGTATTGGAGGGTGGCGATCGCGGCTTCTAATTCCGCTGAGGATTGCCGTTGGGTACGCGGGTCAATTAAGACCATGCAGCCCAGGTTACCTGCCACATGGTGATTGACAAAGTCCACGGCGGCGGAGAGAAATTCGGCGGCGGTGCGGGCGGCGATCGTGACTTCGGCGAGGACGCCACAGAAGGCTTCTTGGGTCAGGGCATATTCTCCGGCTTGGGCGGGGATGTTGGGCAAGATCGTCCAGGGTAGGTGATCGGGGGGGGGTTGCGGCGCGGTTGGATCGCTGAGGACTTGGTGCTGGGGATAGGCGGCGCAGAAGGCTTGGTGGCGTGCTTGGGCACCGGGGTAGTAGGCTTTGCGGGTGGGGGTTTGGGCGAGGGTTTGGTGGAGGAGGGTTAAAAATTCTTCCCGTTGGGGCCAGTCTTGGGCGAGGACGAGGACTTTGCCTGCGACGCAATCAAAGCTGCCATTGTGGGCGACCATGCTGGCGATGTGTCGCGCTTGAAATTGCAGATCCGATCGCGACCAGTGACCGGGAACGACCAGGATGGGGGTGACGCCGCCGAGTTCGGAGGAGATGGGTTTGTTGAGTTTGGGTTGACCTGTGGCTTTTTGCTGTTCGGGGTGTTCGCCCCAAACAATTTTGTCGTGGGTGGTTTCGGACCCGGTGATGTGGATGGTGTCGATCGCGGGGTGTTGGCAGAGGTAGGCTCCGGTTTCTGCGCCGCCGTAGACGATCGCGAGGAAACCATCGGTAATGAGGGGGGCGAAGACCTGCTCTAGAAATGGCCCGATGTAGGCGTTGACCGGGTTCATTTTCAGCAGGACGGTATGGTTTTCGGCAAAGAGTTGATGGATGGCGTCGAGGGGGGCGATGCAGGAGAGGTTACCTGCGCCGAGAACTAAGCAGAGTTGGCCGCTGGCTGGGGGCCGGTTGTCTGATGGGGTTTGGCTACCTAATTGTTCGGGGGTGGAGGGTTGCCGATAGATTTTGCCTTGGCTGGGGGGACGATCGGGGTCTAGCCAGACTTCGCCACGATAGCCCAGCAGCAGCAAGCGTTCCATGGAGTTTTCTGGGAAGACTTGGGCGATCGCTTGGCCTTGGTATTGGCGCAGGCAGGGCGATCGGGGTTGGCCGGATTGCCAAGTTTGCAGGGTGGTGATCAGCGATCGAAGGCCCATGGCGGTTCCAAGGGGGCCAGCAATCCATTCTTCTCCGGCGATCGCGGCGTTGGGGTCGAGTCCTTTGGCTTGGCAGGAGGCGGTGGCCCAGGATTCGGCAATGCGATCGAGGGTGGCTAGGCATTGCTTAAGGTAAGTAATCCGTTGGGAGATCGAGATGTTTAACCAATCCTGTTTGTGTTGCGTTAATTGATGAAGAGTGCGATCTAGAACATCGGGGGCGGTGGGTTGGGGCTGGGGTGATGAGAATTCCATAGATGGAACAAGCATGGCGTTTACAGGGGGTATTCCAACTTTATGTGAACGTTAGGGATTACGTCCAATTGGGCTGAATGGATCGCCGTCCTGAATTGGCTCAAATGTTCAAAGCGATTTCTCCTTCCCCGATCGCGGGTGTTTCATCCTTCTAAATCCCACTTAATAAGGGAGGCTTTGAGAGAATTTTTGATTTTTCAGCTCATATTATCAATATTCAATTTTACGTTAGTCACATATTGCTTGCAGCATTCTTTTTAACGTCGATCGTGCGTGTTCGATACCCCTAGATCCCCCTGTTGAAGGGGGACTTTGAGAGAATTTTTGATTTTTCAGCTTTACGTTAGTCGCGTATTTCTTGCAGCATTAGTCGTAACGTCGATCTCGGGTGTTTGCCCCCCTAAATCCCCCTACCCTGCGGGAAGCATAGCTACAAAAGGGGACTTTGAGAGAATCAGACTAAAAGTAGAGATTTTACCAACTCTCCTCCAATTTCCTCCCACTTTCTCCTGTTCCCCCTTTATTTCTAGCGTTAGCGGCGCGTAGCGCGGGGGCTAGGGGGGATCCTCACCCCCTAGGGAAAACTGCTCGATTTCACTGGCCCCAACGCCCGATCGTGCATCATCATGCCCACGTATCACCAATCAGAACCCGGCACCGACATCAGCAACCCCCAGTGAATCCAATGGAGAAGCCTCTGCATAGCAGAATCGCTAAACCGAACAACTCAGACAGAGTCTACCATCTACGATCGGCAAAATATCGGCTGATAATCCGCCGCCGCCTGTATCAATCTGCTCCTAGGCAAGCTCCAATTGTTCACCACCTCAATTCCACATCAATTTATTCGCTTTGAGGGCCTTTCCTATCCACTCAAACCTTAAAAAAACTTGTTACACGAATGCTTACCTGTTTTTCTGCATAACCTCTTGAGGGGCGAACTTTAAACCTAAACAGGAGATTCATCTGAGAAAATCATGAAACGTCAAGTAAAGCGCAAGCTGATCTACGCTCTCTTAATGCTCGGTTTAACAACAGGGTTCACCCTCGGTTTACAAAGTTCAACACCTGCTCAAACTCAAGTTAGTCTTATCCCCACTCAGAAAGCTGCAACAGAAGGGCTTATCAATGATTTGAATCGGAAAACCGCTCAACTTGTTGTTCAGAAAAAATATGCAGAAGCGATCGCCACAGCTCAACATGCCCTCGAAGTGGGTGAACCCATTTTAGGAGATCATCCTGCGATCGCCACAGCACTCAACAATCTTGCAATGGCGTATCGTTTCTTGGGTCAAAACGATAAAATAGAACCTCTGCTAATCCGCGCCATTCGCATCAATGAAGCAACGATCGGCAAAGAGAATCCTGATATAGCTTTTAGCCTCAATAACTTAGCTGATTTTTACCGAGAACAGCAGCAACATCAGAAGGCAGAAGCCTTATTTCTGCGGGCGATTCATTTGCTGGAAGCTAAGCCTGACAAAGCCGATCTTAATTTATTAGGCTCTACGCTCCAGAATGTGGCAAGACTGTATTGGGAACAGCAACAATGGAATCAGGCAGTTCCGTTTGATCTGCGGGCGCTCAAAATCCTGGAAGCTAGGTTGGGCAAGAGTGCAGCTGAGTTACTTCCTTCGTTGGAGAGAATAGCAGCAACCTACCATTCTCAAAAACAGTATGCTCAAGCAGAACCCCTTTATCTCCGTATTCTTGCCATTCGAGAAGCGGCTTATGGCAAGAATAACCAGAATCTTTCTAATGTTTTGAATGCTTTGGGATCAACTTACACAACTCAAGGACAATTTACTAAAGCAGAACCCCTGTTGAAGCGTGCCCTCGCACTTGACGAAGCAAATTTGGCGAAAGACGATCCAAACCTAGCGGCAACGCTTTGGAATCTAGGGGCCAACTATTATTTTCAAAAGCAATATGCTCAAGCAGAACCCCTTTTAGCCCGATCGCTGAATATCCAAGAAAAGAAATTAGGAGCAACACACCCCAATACAATTTCAGCGATCGAGGTATTAGCGAATCTCTACAAAGCCACGGGTCAGAATTCTTTGGCTCAGCAATACGCTCAACGTGCAGCGATGCTTCGACAGCAAAGCAAAACTTCTAATCGCTAATTCTAATCGCTAAGTTGAGGGGGAGGCGGTCTACCACTACTCTGAAAATACCAACCGTCTCCTGAAGATACAAGGGTGAGGGTTGCACAAGTGGGATGCACCAATACCCGATCGTACTGATTCCACAGCCCGATCGCACTCCATCCAAAAAATGCAAAAAACCCCTTGGCTGACGGACCAAGAGGCTGAAACAATCTTCGAGTTTGCCGCGGAAAGTTCTCGATAAAACGTAAAGTTCTAGACCAGTCGAGAGTAATACTCAACCACTAGGAGTTCATTCACTTGCAGTGCAACCCACTCCCGCTCAATCACCCCATTCACCTTTCCGGTCAGTTTGTTCTTATCAAACTCTAGGTGGCTGGGAAGATTTGAAAGACCAGGATATTGCAGGTTCGCTTCCACCAACTTCCGGGAAGCAGCCTTATCCCGCACCGAAATCACTTCACCGGGACGGCACTGGTAAGAAGCAATGTCCACCACTTTGCCATTCACTGTAACGTGACCATGGTTCACCAATTGGCGTGCCCCTGGAATCGTCGGAGCCATGCCCATGCGGAACACGGTGTTATCCAGACGCATTTCCAGCAGTTGCAGCAGCACCAATCCGGTTGAACCCGCTGCACGACGAGCCTTTTGGACGTAACGACGCAATTGCTTTTCGCTCAAACCGTAGTTAAAACGCAGCTTTTGCTTTTCTTCCAGACGAATCGCATATTCAGACTTTTTCTTACGCGCCTGACCATGCTGACCGGGGGGGTAAGCCCGACGAGCTTGTTTACGGGTCAAACCGGGTAGCTCACCACCCAAACGGCGTGTAATTCTTAAACGTGGCCCACGATAACGCGACATGGAACTTCCTTGTTTACTCGAAAATAATCACAGTCTTTCAGTATAGCCGAGTTTTGGAATAAATGATGCGATCGTGGAAAATTTTGTGGCACGATCGCGGCCCTAGGAGTTCAATCGTCCCGATCGTTGAGTTGTTTTCCTAGCAAATCCGTTTTGAGTTAAGGTCTTGTTAGTCCCGATGCCCCTAACAGCTATGTCCCAATCCTTGATGTATCAACAGGATCACTATGTTGTCCTGGAAACTAATCAGCCCGAACAGTTTCTAACTGCAGCAGAAATGTTGGAAAAACTGCAACAGGTGATTCAAACCCATCCCGATGTTTTGGATCCAGATGTGCAAGCCCTCCCATCGATCGAGGTCCAGGCACAATACTTACTGGACACCGTCTGCGAACTGAAACCCGAACCCGGCCAGTATTTGCAGTGGTACGCGATTCGATTGGAAAAGTGACGCGATCGACAGGCTAGTCGATCGCGTCACTTTTTCGCAAGGATCCGCCGAGAAATGATCCCTTACCCAGCATGCTAGAGAGCGTGCCAGAGATTGATCCAAATATTGCTAGCTAGCATTCATCCCACCATGAATGATCCCGTATCAATTATCCCGGCATTGCAATCAACGATAGCTTCACCTTATTCTCCACAGGGCTGTCTAATTGCACTCGGATACCAGGCCCAAAATAAGTTGTAATTTTCTCCTGTTTTTCCTGCCAGGTGGCCAAGGGAATCATCGGAGAATCAAATTCCAACCCTAGGGCATAGGCACCCTCCACCGCCATTTCGTCAACCCCCGTGAGGACTGGCCGTTCTTCATCCGTCGGACTCAGCCCCAGGTAGGTCAAAGAACTATCCAAATGGGCTTTTTGTCCATAGCGGTACCGCGTCACATCTTTCAAAATTGTGGATTGCGTCGGGGTAGCCTGTTGTTTACGTAGGCGTAATACATCAGCAGACGTGGGTTGAGTCAGGGGTACGGGCTTTAGCTCGGCAGCTTTGAGCGCGAGTCCCCCCAATAAGCCTGGAATACCATAGAAAAAGCCAGCCAAATTCAGGGTGGCGTTATCGGTTGCATATGCATAAAATCCAACGACGGTGAGCAGACCACCGATTACCAATAACAGAAGGGCTAGGGGAACTTGCCGAAACATAGTAAGTAGAGCTATCAATGTAGTATCACGCTTCTACTATTATCTGTGGGATCGGTATATCTGGGGGAGCGATGACCCTGATATGGGGAATCTTGCACGATGGAAATCTTGCACGGTGGAAATCTTGCACGGTGGAAATCTTGCACGGTGTAACGGGGCGATCGTTCCCTTTAGTGAGGATCCCGAACAGTTTGACGAGGTGCTCATTATTGGTTTAACCCAGGGTTCTTTAATCCAGGGTTGAATGTCAGGGGTTCCGTTAACCTGCGATCAACGAATCCAGGGGTTTTCAATCCGTGGTCTATTTTGTTTATCCCGATCGTCCAAACAGATGGATCAAAGGAAGGTTCCCATTAAAGAATATGGGAGAATACGATCGTCGGATTGGTTGAAATATCCTCCAGTTGATTTCAAGACAGTCTCATTGATTTCAAAACAATCTCAGGTTATTTGAATCAATAATGTGTTTCCCAACAGTCTGAATTTTTCAAATCTGCGTTTGGATGTAAACGCTTGGCTCTTTTCAAAAGTCTTGCGCTTGCGTCCAGAATTTTCAGCCCAGAGCCTTAACATTGGAGCTTGAGATATGTTGTCTAATCACGATCGCCGCCGAGCCGCTGATGATGATGATGTTTTGGAACAAATCGACTCTCTGCGTCGTGAGGATGAAACGTTATATAACATTTTGGCGGTGGATGTTTGGGCTTTGGCAAAAACGATGGATGAATTTCAGCCCGGTTTTTGGTCAGAGTTCATGAAAAATCGCGAGCAAGCCCTGCGCCGATTTATGAGCGAAATTGTCAAGTCGAAACCGCTTGATTTGCGGCGTCCACCGTTTTTACGCTAGGTTCTACGGTAGTATCGGTGAACTTGTTATAGAAGGTGAATGTATGGGGGACGATCGGGCCGTCATTAAATTTTCTTCTGAAGACTGTGGCATTTGTCACAAAATGTCCTTTTATGACCAGAAAGTGACCGAAGAATTGGGGTTGCGATTTATTGACGTCAAAATGCAGGACACCGCTACCTATCGAAAGTATCGTCAGGTGTTGTTGACCCAGTATCCCGATAAATCGGCCATGGGTTGGCCCACCTATCTAGTGTGTGAGGCCCCTGAAGGCGAGTTTCAGATTCTAGGAGAAGTTAAAGGGGGGCACCCCAAGGGCGAATTTCGCAGTCGGCTTCAGGCCATCTTGGAACTGGCAACGATCGAACCCAGTTCCTAGACCAACCCAGTTCCTAAGACAGATGAGTGGCCATTCCAGCCCTTGTTCGGGACTCAAATTCCAGTCCTAGCGAAGAAACTAATTTTTTCGGGGCAATTTGGGTTTAGCGAGGGCTTTTTCCTGGGCATTTTTATCGCGAGAATTCTGGTCATGAGAACTCTTTTCGCGAGAATTCTCTTTATGAGAACTCTTTTTGCGAGAACTCTTTTCACGGAAACTCTTTTCTCGAGAATTCTTGTCGCGGGGACTCTTTTCATGGAGAGGCCGCTTGCGCCGATCGTCAGCGCGACTACGGAACCGGAAGAACCCTTGAATGGGAGCCATGATTTCTTGGAAACGGTTCCAGCGTTGCCGGACAGCAATCCGAGGATCTAACCCTTGCAGAAATTGCTCCCTGGGTAGCCGCAGCAAGCGGGCTAAGTTGTAGCACAGGAGCGCATTGACAACTAGATATCCCTGGGCCATGCGGCGATCGGGAATGCCAAGTAACTCTGGGGAAACCACTGCATCCACTAACAGCGCTGCCGTCATTCCCAGACTCAAACCAATACCTAAATTGCGCCAGCCAAGACCTGCACCACTGGGTTGCCCAGGGGAAGCCGTCGCCGTCGCAGCCGCTGGCGTGGCCCACCCCCATGGACGGAACCGAGTACCGATCAGAGCCACGATCGTCGGAATCAAACAACTAGCGGTCAGGGGATTGAGTAGCGCAGTCTCCTGAAAGAGATTGCCCCACTCCGAGACGGAGCTGCCTACCATGTGCAGCGGTAGTTGTGACCAGTCAAACACATAGACATTCCGCAACAGAAAGAGACCACAACTGCCAAACAAAAGACCCGGCAGCAACCACCAACGGAACTGACCTGCTTGCCAACAACCGAGCCACAGGGTCAAGAAGAAGGCCAGCCCGAACATGACTAATTTCGGAACGATCGGAATGGCTTTTTCATCCAACCAAAATTGTGCGGGAATGCGCCCTTGATCCCGCCAACGATCGAACACATTCACCTGCGGTAATTCCTCAGCCCGATCTAGGGACTGAGATAGGTTCAGGGCTGCAGCGGCATCTAATTTTCCGGCTCCGTAATAATTTTTGGGATCGCTGGAGGCGGGCTGGGCCGATCGGGTCAGAATTGTGGCTAGGGTATCCGGATCAGTAATACCCGCGGTATGCAGCAATGCCGCCACGCCGGAGACATGGGCAGCGGCCAAACTGGTTCCTTGATAGGGTGCAAAAATGGAAATTTGCATTCGCCGATCGAAGGTGTTTTGGATAATGCCGCCAGTGGGATCTTCACCGCGAATGAAGCCACCGGGAGCCGCCAGATCGACCCCTGCCCCGTAACTGGAATAGGGCGCATGGTTCATTTCTGCATTCAGTGCAGACACCCCAATCACATAGCGATAGCGGGCCGGAAAGGAAACCGAATCTTGGCTGTTGTTCCCCGCAGCGGCAATGATGACGGCACCTTTGCGGTGAGCATAGTCGATCGCCTTTTGCAGCAGCCGACTGTTGCCATCCCCCACCATACTCAGATTAATCACACTGGCGCTTTTATCCGCCGCAAAGCGCACCGCTTCAGCAATGTCCGCCACGGTGCCACTCCCTCCCACGCTGAGGACTTTAATCGGTAGGAGGGTCGCTTCTGGGGCTATGCCCGCTGCCCCGTAGCCATTGTTCGTGGATTGGGCGATCGTTCCGGCCAGGTGGGTGCCGTGGCCGTGGTCGTCGGTGGCGTCGGTGTTGTCGTTGATAAAGTCGTAACCGGAGAGAAAATTGGTTTGAGCGAAGTCGGAGACGCGGCTGATTCCGGTGTCAATGACGGCGACGATCGTCCCCTTTCCTTTGCTGATTTGCCATGCGGTCTCTACATTGATGCGATGCAAGTTCCACTGGCGGGGGTAGATAGGATCGTTGGGCGTGCGACCTTTTTCCGGTTTTTCGGCGGGCAGAGGCAATCGGACTTGGCTAGCTTCTGGCACGCTGTAGAGGTAATTGGGTTCGATCGCTTCAGTGTAGTTGGCGAGTTCTGACTGCCGAAGTTGTTTGAGAAGCTTTTTGCCGCCCTGTACGATGTAGATATGATCGGCTTCAGAAAATTCGCTGTTGAGGCGAGGATTGAGGTTGAACTGTTTGGCAGCGGCTTCCAGTTGAGCCATGATCGCCCCGTCACCCACATCCTCCCGAAAGTCCAGGATGATGCTTTGGTAGGTACCGCGCTGAGCCAGTCCTAGGGATTTCAGCAGGGACGATGGCCCATGCAAGGCGATCGCTGCCCCAAGACCAATCACAAAACAAATCAGTAGGATCCACCGTTTCATCGCTAGCCGTCCAGGTCACGATAGCCTAACACCTTACCAGGGGAATTGAAAATTGAGAATGGGAAAGGAAGAATAATAGCAAGTTAGGAGAGGTGGCTCAGGAGTTTACGCAAAATGGCTTATTTAACCCAAGCGGTGGATCTGTCCCCAGACGCCGATCGCTACCAAATGGCATTACTGCGACAGAAAACACCAGCGGAACGCTATGCGATCGGGGCCGGGATGATTCGTTGCGGGAAACAGATCGCCCTCCAGCAAGAACGCCGACGCAGGAAAACGCAGGCGACCCGATATTTTTTACGCTCAATTTTACCGAGATTCCACGGCCTGGAGAACCTGATGCCACCCCTAGCGGACAACCCAGATCATTGGATTCAAGATCCAGCCACGATCGCCCAGATTTTACATGGAACGCTGGAATCCTTGGGCATTCCCTATTTCATTTCTGGGGGAGTTGCCACGATTGTCCATGGGCAACCCCGGTACACGCTGGACTTAGACTTGGTGGTGGAAATTGCTAGGACGAACCTACCCAGCTTAGTGACTGCCCTAGAAGCTCAACGGTTCTACTGTCCACCGGGCGCGGTAGAAAAGTTGCAAGCAGGCCAAGGTTCTATCCTTAATGTGGTGCAGATGGATTTGGCGCTGGCGGCGGATATTTCGCTAGCGGGGGTTACCGACTTTGACCAAGCTAAAATGCAGCGACGGCAGTTGATTGATTTTGCTGAAACGCAAGCCTGGTTTATCTCACCGGAAGATTTAATTCTGTCTAAGCTGCTTTGGAAAGCGGATTCAGAGAAACAGCAGCGAGATGTTTTAGGGGTGATGAAGGTGCAAGAAGATCTCCTGGATGTGGACTATTTACGATCGTGGGCCGATCGTCTGGGATTGGCTGAACTGCTCGATCGATTGCTCCAATCATCTCGTTAGAAAACTGATTAAGTTATAAAACTGATTAAGACAATCGAGATAATAGCGAGTGAGCCATCCCAGACAATCGAATCAATAGGAATCAATGGCTGAATTGCAAGCGCTAATTCATCAAACTAATCAACGCTTCTAGCAACGTCTGATTTTGTTCATCGGTACCGACGGTAATGCGGAGTTTGTCATCTAACCCCGGTTGTTTGAAGTAACGCACCAGAATGCCCCGGTCTTTGAGTGCAAGGTAGAGATCTGCCGCCGCAGAACCCGCCGGAGGCGTTGCCAGCACGAAATTTCCGTGGGAATCCAGCACAGTGAAACCCAGCTTTTTCAGATCGATCGCCAATTGGGCACGGGAGGTTTTTACCTTCTCAGCACAGGCGTTTTTGTAGGCTTGGTCGCGCATGGCAGCGGCTCCCACCAAAGTTGCGATCGCGTCGATGTTGTAGCTATCTTTGACCTTAAATAAGCCTTCCAGCAGTTTAGGATTAGCAATCCCAAACCCCATCCGCAGACCCGCCAAGGAATAGCCCTTAGACAACGTACGCAGAATAATCACATTGTCGAATTCCTGCACCAAGGGCAGCGCGGAAAATTCGGCAAAATCGACATAGGCTTCATCCACGGCCACCACGCCGGAAACCCGCCGCGCCAGTTCCCGAATGTCATCCAGCGGAATGGAATGGCCGGAGGGGCTGTTGGGGGAAGCGAGGAAGGTAATGGCTCCGTTGGCCGCCACCAGTTCCTCGATCGGGAGTTTGAAATCAGCGGGATAGGGAATTTCCAGCACTTCAGCAGGCTGCATCTCCGACAGGGTGCGGTAGAGAACGTAGGTGGGCATGGGGTAGACGACTTTGCGATCGTGGCCTTCGGCACAGGCTCGGACGAGGATATTCAGCACATCGTCGCTACCGTTACCAACGATGATCCAGTCGCTCGGCACCCCCAGGGCATCGCTCACCGCCTGACAAAATTCGCGGGCAAAGGGGTCGGGGTAGCGACGCAGCCATTCCCCATCCAGCTTGTGCAGGACTTCCATGGCCTGGGGCGAGGGAGGGTAGGGATTTTCGTTGGTGTTGAGCTTAATGATGCGGGTGCCGGGTTTGGGTTGCTCTCCGGGCACATAGCCGGTCATGGCATCAACGGCGGGACGGAAGTAACTCATAGATCCTCAAAGGCGCGATCGCGCAGTAATTCCAAGATCGTCCATTTTAAATCAGATGGATGGGAAACACTATTTCGGCTCTGCTGCATCCTGAGAACGCGCAAACGCATCCCGCGTCACGTTCGACAACCCGGCTAAAAAGCCGAGGAGCGGATTGAATAGACTTTCCTGAGCATCCGATGTGATGATCGTTGTGCGTTGTTCCTGGGGTGTGGGCAAGTTTTTGGCAATGGTGGGCAACTGCGCAATCAACTGGGATTGGATCAAGCGATCGGACACCTCATTTTCAATTTCCCGCCGTTTCCGGTCTAAATTCAGTTGGCGATCGTGCTGAATATGATCGGCTTGGTTCCGCAATTCTGCCACCTCCAGACTGGCTGTAACATCCGCCACGGTTTTCTGAGCCTGTACAGCATCCAGTTGCATTTGCTGCTGCACTTTTTCCATTTCGGCGGCGATGCGTTGTTTTTCCAACTCCAATTCCTGCAAAACCAACTCTAATTGAGCCTGGTTCCGAGCTTGGGCGGTGCGGTTTTGTTCCGCTAAAATTTGCCGTTCGGCCTCTTCTTCCACCTGGTTGCGGCGTAACTTTTCGACCTGCTCACGATCGTAGGCCACTCGGGTTTGTTCTGCCCGCAGTTGGTCAATTTCGCTGGCTACATTCAGCTCATCCCGCTCACCACTAAGTCGATTGGCGAGTTCTCGGGCGGTAATTTCCCGATCACTTTCCAATTGTGCCAGCCGTGCCAGTTTTTCCCGTTCTGCCCGAAAGGGTGCCTGAAGGTTTTGCCAGAGTTGCGTCGAACTAACGATCGCTTCCTTAATCTGCACGGTTACAATTTTCAGTCCCAGTCCTGCTTCACTGCCGCTGCCTTCTGCAACCGTCTGTAAGCGGAGGGTTAATTCCTCGATAATGGGCTGTTTGTCGCTTAAAACTTCGTCAATGCTGAGGGTCGCTACTTTATCTTTGATGGCCGCTTCTGCCTGTTCCCGTAATTGTAAATTAACGATGCCCATGGGATCTTCTAAATCAGAAAAATCTAATTTCCAATAGGCGGTGGAAATATCATTAATGATCCATTGCACGTAAGCTTGTACCACCAGTCCCTGACGCTCAGTACAAATGCAATTGGCATTAATTAAAATCGTTTGCACCGCCGCCGGAATGATGAGGAAGGAATCGGTCAGAGGATTGAAGCGAAAGGAAATCCCTTTGCCAATATGTAATGGGTCACGATGGCCCCGTCGGGTATGCACAATGTAAACATTGGGGGGGACAATGACACTTTTCCAAATCCAGAATCCGGTAATGCGGTAATCGATCGCGCGGCTGGCGGGTGGCGCAATTCCGCCAGGGGTGGGAGCTGCGGGAGCCATCCGAGGCCGACTGCTGCTGAGTTTACGATCGACTTCAGCTTTTTCTTGCAAAACCTGTTGGAGATAGGCATTTTCTCCCGGTTGATTACTCATCGTGTTTACGGTGGGGATAGCGACGGCATAGCTCCTCCATTAGTAGCCTATGGAACTGCCCAATCGCAGGTTTTACAAACTTTTCTAAATTAAAATTTATTTTGCATTGATATTTTTGCCCGAACTCTAGGACGTAGGGAGAGGACACGGAATAAACTTTTGGGTTAAAGTTGCGATGAGATGAGTTTCTCTGAGTCCGATCGTGGCACCTGTCGGAAAAGACAGTTATAAAAACAATACAAAAAATCATGAAAAAGAATCTTCCAATCACGTTATTTGTAATTGCTGAATTATCAGTCTTAACTTTTATTTTGACTACAGCAAGCTCACTCCCAGCCGTTGTCGCATCACACTTTGATGCAGCAGGAGTGCCAAATGGATACATGTCTAGAACGTTTTATCTCTGGTTTATGTTGGGATTTACGGTGATGATTCCCAGCATTGTTGCTGCAAGTCTGGTATTCGTTGACCGTATTCCAGCCCAGTACATTAACCTACCCAACAAGCAGATCTGGCTTTCAGAACCCTACCGGAAATCTACGTTTGCCTATCTCAAGGCCCATGGGCTAGGCATGGGTGCATTGATTGCAGGGTTTATGGGGTATGTCCATTGGCTAGTCATCCAAGCCAATCGTGCTGTGCCCGCGCAACTGTCTAGTGGAGCCATCATCGGGGGTCTGGTTGTCTTTGTGGGGGCCGCGATCGGGTGGAGTATCCTGCTACCCCTCAAATTTATGCAGTTACCCAAGACGAGATAATAAGTTCGTGATTGCCAAATTTGTGATTACCAAGTTTGTTATCGCCTATTTCGCACGGCGCAATGTGTTGACTAAGCTTTTACGTACAGGTTGCGGCAAATAGGAGAGTGTTAACCCAACCATTGCTTTGGTGTTCGATCTCACAACGGCACGGAGATTCGATCGTACCGACGATCGCGCCAAACTCGCCTGTACCAAATTCCGCCCTTTAGCAATTTCCCCGGTTTCGATCAAATACCAGCCCAGTTGTAACTGCGTTTCGGCCAAGCGCGATCGACGGATTTCTTCTAGCTCGCCCTGGAATTCGTAGGACTGCAAATACTGCACCTTATCGCTCAGGTAGGGAATGGCCCGGTGGATGCCCTGCTGTTCCGGATGGAAGCGATATTCCATCAACCGTTCCGGCAGGTAATAGGCCGAATACCCCGCCAAGGCCAAGCGGACAAACAAGTCATTATCCTCACAATTTTGCCAATCCCGCCGCATGTAATCCACTACCTGCAAAGCCGATCGCCGAAACAGCGTCGCCCCAATCTGCAAACTCTGGCGCACAAATACCACCGTCAGCAAATCCGAGATCGACCCTTCGGGTAAACTCGATCGGCCCCAGCGTTGGGAATTCTGATCCGACCAATCCTGCCGCCGCTGGTTCTGCTCGTCAATCACCCAATGATCCGTGCCCACGAACCCGATCTCCGGTTGCTGATCTAAAATTTGACTCGTTTTTGCCAAAAAATCCGGAGTCAGCCGATCGTCATCGTCAAACTTAATAAAGTACTCCCCCGTCGCGGCCTCATAGCCCGATCGCATGTTGTTACTCTTACCAATGTTGCGATCGTGGCGCAGGTAGCGAATCCGAGGGTCGGTATAGCCTGCCATAACCGCTGGAGTGTCATCCGTCGAGCCGTCATCGCAGACGATCAACTCCCAATCGGATTCCGTTTGAGCCAAGACACTCCCGATCGCAAAGGGCAACAGATGGGCACGATTAAAAGTGGGAATGCAAACCGTAATCTTGGGCATGGGAGCCATCACAACGCTTCCCCCTCAGTTTGCCCCATCTCTGCCGTTCTACCCCATCCCCTACCGTTATTGATCTCTACCATGCGCATTCTGCTACTGTCGGCCACCTTTCCCTATCCACCCACCCAAGGGGGAACCCAGGTACGCACGTTTAACCTGCTGCGCTACCTCCAGCAACGCCATGACGTAACGCTGGCGACGCTGAGAACGCCGGAGGTAAAGGAAAGCGAGATTGCTGCCCTGCGGGAATTTGTCACAGATTTGGTGATCTTCGATCGGCCTGCCAATCCCCCCGTGAATCCAGTCACGAAACTGCTGCGCTTGGGACAGTTCATGGCCACGGGCCAACCGTCGGGGGTGAGATCGAGCTATTCGCCGGAACTGCAAGCCTGGGTCGATCGGGCGGTGGCCGACGGAAAATTTGAGGTGATTACCTGCGAACACAGCGTCAACGAAGCCTACATCCGGCCCCAATTCCACCGCACAGTCCGAACGATCGTCAATGTCCATAGCTCCGTCTATGCCTCCTGCCGCAACCAGTTACAGACCGGAACCGCTGAAAACCCCCTGCGCGATCGGATTTATTTACACCTTCTGAAACGCTACGAACAACAGTTCAGCCAAAAATTTAGCCACATTGTCGTCACCACGATCGACGATCAGCGGGAATTTCAGACCTTCGCACCGCAAACCCCGGTTAGCGTCATCCCCAATGGCGTCGATTTTTCCACCTTTCCCCTACGCAGCCACGATCCCGGTGGCCAACAATTGATCTTCATTGGGGCGATGGATAACTTAGCCAACATTGACGCGGCCCGTTACCTCGCCCGTGAGATTTTCCCCCAGGTGCGACAACGCTATCCGGAGGCCACCCTCGCCCTCGTTGGATCGCGGCCTGTACCAGAGGTGCAGGAACTCGCCCAGCTTCCCGGCGTCACGGTAACGGGACAGGTTCCCTCCATGGCAGCATATCTCCACGACGCGACCGTCTGCGTGATTCCCATGCGTACCGGGTATGGGATCAAAAACAAAACCCTGGAGGCCATGGCAGCGGGCGTACCCGTCGTGGCCAGCGATCGGGGCTTGGAAGGCTTACAGGTCGATCGGGAAGGCACCGCTGATCACGGTGACAATCTTCCCCTGCGGGCATTGCGAGCCAACGAAGTTACAGAATATGTTGAGTCAATTTCCCAGCTTTTGGATAACATTTCACTGAGGCAACGTCTTTCCCAGGCGGCTCGAGCTTACATTGAAGCGGAATTTACCTGGGAAGGTGCTGGTCAGCGCTATGAACAAGTACTGACTAGACTCTAGCTGAATCCTCCATTGGATACCCTCGCCATGCGCCGTAATAGCCGCCCTGATGATGACCGCTCTCTCCCGAACCGTGCGCAACGCTCGCAACGGCGACAATGGATTGAAAGGCGAATTGAAAAACGAATCGAAAAACGCACCGAACAGCGATCGGAGCAGCGCCAGGAAAAACGGCCAGAAAAACCGCAAACGGGCCAGTCGTCGTTGGTGAAGCTGCCCTTTGCCAAGCTGTTTGCTAAAAAGCCAGATATTCAGCCAGATGCCCAGCCAAATGTTCAGCAAGACTCCCAGCAACGATCGGAATCTTCGTCGGAATTAGCCCCGATCGCGTCACAAGCATCCGTTCGATCTCCCTCCCAATCGACCTCGCCCACAAACCCTCGATCGAACGCTCGATCGGGCAATCGGTGGCAACAGTTTGCGATCGGATTTTGGCGATTTTTCAAGGGATTGTTGCCGTTGGCGTTGCTGCTGGGCATTGGCAGTTTGGTAGTGGGCGCAGGAGTGCTCAGTGCCCAGTTTATTGTGCAGCCAAAATCGGTGGTCTGGGTGAATCGCTATCTACCGGAAGCGTGGCAAATTCCGGTACCGGATTGGGATGCGCCCCAGACCTTGGCGGAAATCAAAACGGATGTGAAAAACGCAAGATACCGCTTAGGCGACGCGATCGCATTGTCGGGCAAGGATGTGTTGTATCCCGTGTTGGATGAAACCTTTAACTGTTCAGCAAAGTGCGATCGCATTGTGGAATTGCGCGTGTATCGCCCTGCCCAGCACCCAGGCCGCAGTTCCCGCGAACCCCATTACCAACTGGTCAGTCAAATTAGTCTCGCGGGACTTGAAGAGTGGTTTGTCCTGGAACCCATGGCAAATCTGCAAATCATAGCCCATGGATCTTCGACGGTGTTGGGACTGGATCATATCGAAAAAATCGAGGGGCCGGATGGGAAGTCGGGCATTTGGTTGAATGCGATCGGGGAAAAGAATGCGGGCGAAAATAGGGTGAAATTTGGCCGGGTGGTGCAGTATGACCCGAAGCGGGGGCAATTGCAGGCGTTGATTTCCTGGACAAGTCCGACGGGGGAATTACCCTACTGGCAGCAGGTGACGGGCAGTTCGCAGCCGGAGTTGGTGGTGAATCAAACGGTGGGGTTAGAGCCACAGTTGCAGATCTATCAACTGAGTCAAGGCAGCCAAGGACTGCGGTTAAAGGAGATTTCTCTGCTAAAGCCAGCACTGAAAGCGGCGGACTATGGGGATGCATTGCAACTCGCACGGAGCGGTTTATGGTCGATCGCCCTGGAACGGCTGAAGGGCATTAAAAAGCAGGAACCCAAATGGTCAGCCCAGGCGCAGGCGCAGTTAGATTTGATTCAACGCCATGCCAACTTGACTCAAGCCCAGGCAAAACAGTCTTCGACCAATCCCAGTCAACAAATCCTAACGCAGTTGATTGATGGGCAATGGAAGTCGGCGATCGAGGTATTTCGATCAGCGAAGGATGATCGGGAGAGTCTGCTGGAAAATATTCGGTTGGATGCGGGGCGAGTCTGGCGACGGGTCATGACGGCAGTGGAACTCGATCCGGGGAATCCCTATGCCCAGGTTTGGGGAGCAATTTTGATGGACGATCGGGAAGGTCGCAAGTCTACCCAAAAATGGTTACAACGGTTAGGCCGGAGTGAAACACGCGATCGAACGATCGCCCAAATGGTGCCGGGGTTAATTCCAAGTGCAGCACCCAAACCCAAAAAGCAGCAGATCGCGACCCAGCCCAATGGGACTCTTAATAACGGGACGCTGAATCCGATCGACTGGAATAATGCCACACCCCCGATCTCGCCAATCCCCGAGGCAAATCAACCAGCCAATACAGATCCCAGTCCACCTCCCTTCTAATCTCAATATGAATTCTTGATGATCATGATTACGATCTCAATGGAGATTCTAGAAGATTTCATTGACTAATATCTATATCTAACTCACCTACACGGGTGAGTTTTTTAATTTATTAACACTAGCATTCTCAATTCTAGAGTCGCTATAACTTTTTTACTTTATTTTGCATTTGCCGTTCTGTAATTGCATAAGTTAAGCTGCACCATGAATACAGACTATCCAGTAAATGAACGCAGACCCGATCGCAGGATTGTATTGGGTGTTTTTCGTTCGTTTACGATTTGTTGTGTAAGAGACAAGTAGCATGATTATTAACGGTACTAGTAATAATGACACCCTCAATGGCAGTGTTGAAAATGACATTTTGTCTGGATTGAAGGGTAACGATATCTTGGACGGGAAGGCTGGTGCAGATACCTATCTATTCAACCGGGGCGATGGCCAAGATACGCTGGCTGACAGCAGTAACGATACCAACATTGACCAGTTAGTCTTCTCTGGTAGTGGATTGACTTCAACGAACGTGATTGTGACGCGGGTTGGCACTAGCCGAGATCTCAAAGTTGCCTTTGGCGGTGGCATCACCGATTCTGTCCTTTTGAAAGATCAAGTCTATGGTTCGGGTAATAGCTTGAACTATGGTGTGGAGAGCGTCAAATTCAGCGATGGTGTTGTTTGGAACGAAGAACAACTCTGGGCTGCTTACCTGAAGCAGGGAGCCGCAACCAACGATCGCTTAGAAGGCACCAAGCAAAACAATATCCTTCGAGGCGGTTTGGGTAGTGATTTCTTAGATGGTAACGCTGGCGCAGATACCTATCTGTTCAACCGGGGCGATGGTCAAGACACCCTCGCTGACAGCAGTAACGATACCAGCATTGACCAGTTGGTCTTTTCGGGAACGGGACTCACTTCCACAAACGTTATCGTGACGCGGGTTGGCACTAGCCGAGATCTCAAAGTTGCCTTTGGCGGCGGCATCACCGATTCTGTCCTTTTGAAAGATCAAGTCTATGGTTCGGGTAATAGCTTGAACTATGGTGTGGAGAGCGTCAAATTCAGCGATGGCGTTGTTTGGAACGAAGAACAACTCTGGGCTGCTTACCTGAAGCAGGGAGCCGCAACCAACGATCACTTAGAAGGCACCAGAGCCAATAACACGATTCGGGGTGGTCTGGGTAGTGATTTCTTGGATGGTAACGCTGGCGCAGATACCTATCTGTTTAATCGGGGCGATGGCCAAGATACGCTGGCTGACAGCAGTAACGATACCAGCATTGACCAGTTGGTCTTTTCGGGAACGGGACTCACTTCCACAAACGTTATCGTGACGCGGGTTGGCACCAGCCGAGATCTCAAAGTTGCCTTTGGCGGCGGCATCACCGATTCTGTCCTTATCAAGGATCAAGTCTATGGTTCGGGTAACAGCTTGAACTATGGTGTGGAGAGCGTCAAATTCAGCGATGGCGTTGTTTGGAATGAAGAAAAGCTGTGGGCTGCCTATCTCAAGCAGGGAGCAATGACCAACGATCGCTTAGAAGGGACCAATGCAAATAACACGATTCGCGGTGGCCTAGGTAATGATTTCTTAGATGGCAAAGCGGGTGCTGATACCTATTTATTTAATCTGGGAGATGGCAACGATACGCTCTCTGACAGCAGCAATGATGCAAATGTCGATACGTTAGTTTTATCGGGTGCGGGCCTGACTTCAAGCAATGTGCGAGTCACCCGAGTCGGTACAAGCAATGATGTGCAGCTTTCCTTTGGCGGCGGCATCTCAGATACTATTTTGCTGAAAGACCAGCTCTATGGAGGAATTTCAGGCCGTTATGGGATTGAGAGCATCAAGTTTAGCAATGGAACAACTTGGAGTGAAAGTCAACTCTGGGGTGCCATTAAATAGTTAGAGACTGAGCGATCGGGGTGTAACAGTACACACGCATTGTCTACTGCGTGGTTCATCATCTACTAAGTCAAGTTCGATCGTGACAGTCCCCCTAGATTCTGGTCCTTGCATTCTAGTTCTTAAGATATTTAGGAATAGAATCGTTTGACGGGATCAGGGGGATATTAAAATTAATAAATCATCTAAAAATCACAAAAATGAAGTTACGGCGATTGCTAAATTGCTTAGAAAAATCATTTTTCATTATATATAGTTTCGATTTTCCTGATAAAAAGGAGCAACATATCAAAAAGCATGATCTGCATCATACAGTCCTTTGCTTAACTAATCGATACAGCAGACCACAGATGATCATTCACGCGATCGAATAAGATTCCCAAAGATCGCACGGTGTTCTCGAGGGTTATAAAAAACGAGATGTGGGCAAGACTCCGGTTTCAGCCCAGAAGCTCTTGCCCACCAATCGCCTACTCAAATCGAGAGTCTCTTCTCAAAACCTGAACGGTCGTTTCGATCGTTCCTGACAACCGATTTTGCTCATTCCCACGATCGACCCCTTGGGTCTATGGATTCTTAGTCTTGGCGATGCCTTGGTACTGCTCCACCAGTTGCACAAATTCCTGGCGGTAGCCTTCTGGATCATCCCCCTGCGATCGCTTCGCTAAGGTCAAAACATCTTGAATCGAGGCTTTCCCTTTGAACTCTGAATCCCGCAGAACCAACCCAAACATTGCCACAGAAGTTGCAAACTGCATGTCTAATGACGTTGCTTCGATCGGGGTTGATTGTGCCATAATCGGCTGGCTAATCAATTGGCTTGCGGAATCCGTGGGTTGTTTATAACGCAACTTCACTTGCATTAGTTCCGATGAATTGCTAACTGTACTATCTGCCTTGGGCGTCTGGTATTTCAAATCGTCGATCGAAGGGACTTTCACATCCAATTCCACCCCCGTGGGAATCACTTCATAGAGCGCAGTTACCGTGTGTCCTGCCCCAATTTCGCCTGCATCCTTGCGATCGTCATTGAAATCCTGATCCCGCAACGCCCGATTTTCATAGCCAATTAATCGATACGCTTGCACCTTAGCCGGATTGAACTCTACTTGAATTTTGACATCCTTTGCGATCGTAAACAGCGTTCCCCGCAGATCCGTTCCCAGGACTTTCTTGGCTTCGTTGTAGGTGTCAATGTAGGCATAATTGCCATTCCCTTTGTCGGCCAGTTGCTCCATTTTGGAATCTTTGTAATTGCCAGTACCAAATCCAAGAACAGTTAAGAAAATGCCTTTATCCCGTTTCTGTTCAATTAAGCGAACCAATTCAGCATCGCTAGACGCACCGACATTAAAATCGCCATCCGTCGCTAAAATGACGCGATTGTTGCCGCCTTTGATGAAGCTTTCCTGGGCTTTTTTGTAAGCCAGTTCAATGCCTTGGCCCCCAGCAGTGGAACCTCCTGCTTCCAGTTGTTCGATCGCCGCCATGATTTTCTGCTTTTGATCCCCCGGTGTGGGCGGCAGCACCAATCCTGCATTACCTGCATAGACCACTAGCGTAACCCGATCTCGTCCCGTTAACTGCCGTGTTAACAAACAGAGCGATCGCTGCACCAACGGTAACTTATTCGGCGAACCCATGGAACCGGAAACATCAATCAAAAAGACTAAGTTGCTGGGTGGTACTTCCTGCAATTGTTTCCCTTTCAAACCAATCCGCACCAGTTGATGCTTGGGATTCCACGGGGCTTGACTCACTTCAGTCGTGACGGAAAAAGGTCGATCGCCCTGGGGTTGTGGGTAACGGTAGGGGAAATAGTTAATCAATTCCTCAATCCGCACTGCATCCTTGGGCGGCACCTGCCCACTGGTGATAAAGCGACGGGTATTGCTGTAGGATGCCGTATCTACATCGATTGAGAAGGTAGACAAAGGCACAGTGGTAGACCGTTGGAAGGGATTTTCTTCGATCGGGTTGTAGTTTTCCGTATTGCCCGTTCCTGGTTTGTGAATGCGATCGCGATCGCTAAAGCGACCGGGTTCCGGCGCAGGAACTCCCGTAGGGGGCGCGGCGGGCAAAGGCGCAAGAACAGTTTTAGGCACACTGAGTTTCGGGGAAGTTGCTGCACCCGGTCGAACACGGACGTTGGCCATGTTGCCATTCAAACGGGTATGTAGTTGATCCTTGCCAGTGAACAAGACTTCTCCAGAAAGCTGCGTAGTTGTAGAGAATTGCTGGGTCTGGAGAGTGGCGACTCTAGCTTCTAGACGTTCATCCTGACCAGGTTGCTGCGCCAATTCGGGAGAATAGTTGCTTTCCAATTGTTGAATAATCGCGAGTTCTGGATTGCTGGGACGGGGAGCTTTTTTATCTGCGGCCAGCTTCTTATACAACTGGGTCAGAAAATCTCCTAAAGCTTTCGCAAAAACTGGGCGAGTGGGGTTGTTGGGCAGGGTGATTTCTGAAGTTTGAGGCGCGTATTTTTGCAATAACGATCGCAACTGGGCGACTTCCTGAACCGTGGGAGCCATGAAAAATCGGGGTTCGATCGGATAACGGCCTGCGGCTTGTAACTCCCGGCCAAAGGCTTGCTGAAGTTGTTCGATCGTGGTGATGTCTGCACTGACCACCGTCACGGAACCCTTCAGGGATTTCTGAAAGAGTTCGTTAACAATACGTCCCAGTTCTTGACCAAATTCAATCCGTTCTAGGGTCTTGGCTTGGAGCAACGGTGCGGCAATGCCATAGCGTTGGGCTAGCCGTCGCAGGGCTTGCACATTGCCATCAGTTTGGCTGAGGGGTTCAATATTCGTGCAGATGCCGCTGGGCGGTTCAGGGCGCAAATCTGCATAGGCAGGTGCGATCGACAGCGCAGGAAGCAGGGTTGCCAACGCGATCGCGCTTGCTCGACGCAACAAAGTCAGTTTTAGGAACATCATCCCCAAATCTCCTCACAACAACACATGAAAACAATCCACTCAAAACCATTCCAGCGATGGCAACCCTGAGCAGGATTGGCATCTTTATATCTCGAAGGTTGACCACTTATGCAGGTCATCTTTCACACAATCTATAGAGAGATCCCATCATGAAACAAAGGTTCAACATTTGTAACTTTGAATGTAACTTTGAACATTAGGCTAGACTGAAGGGCGGCAGACTGACCTAATACAAGCCGATCGCTCCATAGCTCAATACTTTAACGGTAGACAAAATTTCCTAGAAAAGGAGTCTGGTTACAGATTCAGTAACTGTAGATTCTAGACGCTTTGTCCTAGACACCTTGCTCACTGTACTTGGGCAATACAGGGTACTCAGGAAGCTGAACCCCGCAAAGAATCACACCATCTTCCCAGGAATTTGCATTTAATTTTGCATTTAATAATGGCAAGATAAATTTCTGGTGAATCGGTTACAGAACGACTAATTTGCGTTAAAACCGGATCGGGAGCGGGGAACTGAGCAAAAACGACGACTATCCCCCGATCGAGTGACTATGCCCTCGCCTAATTTTGAGTTTCTCAAAATCCATGATCCTCAATTAGTGAGGCTGGGGAGTTTGGCAGAGCGGTATTTTTTCGATGACCCCAATACTTGTTTGATTAAGCTGCGGCAGTTTGGGGAGGTATTGGCGCAATTGGTTGCGGCCAATGTGGGGCTGTATGCCGATCCGGAGGAGAAACAAGTTGATTTGCTGCGGCGACTGCGCGATCGCGGCGTGCTCAAGGATGACGTCGATCGACTCTTCCATGAACTGCGCAAACTGGGCAACAGTGCCACCCATGGACTCTCCGGCAGCCAACGCACGGCCTTAAGTGGCTTGAAATATGCGCGGCTGTTGGGGATTTGGTTCCATCGCGTCTTCCTGCCCGATCGCGGCTTTGATCCAGGGCCGTTCATTCCCCCCGCAGATCCCACGATCGCCGCTGTAGAACTGCAAACCGAACTGGCCCAACTGCGGCAGGAAGTCCAAGCCAGCCTCTCCCAGACCGCAGCAGCCCAAGCCCTGGCGGAAGCCGAAGCCCAACGGCGGCTAGCCGCAGAAACCCTCGCCCAGGAAACAGAGGCCAAATTCCAGGAATTGCAGGCCCACCTCCACCAAATTCAGCAACAGGCCGCCAGTACGTCTCAGCAGACCCTCCAGCAGACGATCGAACAGGCCCAGTCAGCGGCGGGGCAAGTCCAGCTTGATGAACGCGAAACTCGACGGCTGATTGATGCCCAACTGCGATCGGCGGGCTGGGAGGTGGATTCGGAGGAACTGACCTATGGCAAAGGGGCACGCCCCCAGAAGGGAAAAAATCTCGCGATCGCGGAGTGGCCCACAGCGTCCGGAAAAGCAGACTATGTGCTATCTGTGGGGCTGCAAGTGGTGGCGGTGGTGGAGGCCAAGCGTCAGACCCTGGATGTGGCTGAAGGGGCTTTGAATCAAGCGAAACGCTACAGCCGTAGCTACCAGATCAAGGGGAACGAAAGCTTGCCCGGAGGCCCCTGGGGACAGTACAAAGTCCCGTTTGTCTTTGCCACCAATGGCCGATCGCTGCTGCAACAGTTACAAACCAAGAGCGGCATTTGGTTTTGTGATCTGCGGCATCCGGAGAACGTGCGGCGTTCCCTCCAGGCTTGGTACACCCCCCAAGGCTTGGTGGAGCTACTGGCCCAAAACCTAGAGCAGGCCCACCGCCAACTGGAGCAGGAACCCTTTCACTATGGCTTAGAACTGCGGGACTACCAAATTCGAGCCATTCGATCGGTGGAGCAAGCCTTAGCCACCGGGCAACGATCGCTGCTGTTGGCGATGGCGACGGGCACCGGAAAAACGAAAACCTGTATTGCGTTAGTCTATCGATTGCTCAAGGCGAAACGATTTCGGCGGATTTTATTTCTGGTCGATCGCACGGCCTTGGGGGAGCAGACGGCCAATGCCTTTAAAGAGTCCCGCATGGAGAGTCTGCAAACCTTTGCGGACATTTTTGAAATCCAGGAGATGGATAAACCCACCCCCAACCCTGAAACCAAGGTGCATATTTCGACGGTGCAGGGGTTGGTGAAACGGATTCTCTATCCGGCGGACAGGGCAGCGGTACCCACGGCGGATCAATACGACTGCATTGTGGTGGATGAGTGCCATCGGGGCTATTTGCTCGATCGGGAGTTGAGTGAAACGGAATTGACCTTTCGGGACTTTGGGGACTATGTGTCGAAGTATCGGCGGGTGTTGGAACAGTTCGACGCGGTGAAGATTGGTTTAACGGCGACGCCTGCTTTGCATACAACGCAAATTTTTGGCGAACCCGTGTTTACCTACAGTTATCGCGAGGCGGTGATGGACGGTTGGCTGATCGATCATGAACCGCCCTACCAGATTGTGACAGCCCTAGCGGAAGATGGGATGACTTGGAATTCTGGGGAGGCGATCGAGTTTTTTGATCCGCAGTCGGGGCAGTTGGATCTGGTGCATACACCGGATGAAGTGCACATTGAGGTGGAGCAGTTTAATCGGCGGGTGGTGACGGAGGAATTTAACCGGGTGGTGTGTGAGGAGATCGCCAAGCATCTCGATCCATCGGTGCCGGAGTTGGGCAAAACGCTGATTTTTTGTGCGACGGATACCCATGCGGATATTGTGGTGAATCAGTTACGCAAAGCCTTTGCGGATTGCTACGGCAGTGTGGAGGATGACGCGATCGCAAAAATTACGGGAACGGCGGATAAGCCCTTGCAGTTAATTCGGCAGTTTCGCAATGAGGTCAATCCGAGGGTGGCGGTGACGGTTGATTTGCTCACGACGGGCATTGACGTGCCGGAGATTTGCAACTTGGTGTTTATTCGGCGGGTGAATTCGCGGATTCTCTATGAGCAAATGTTGGGACGGGCGACGCGGCGCTGTGATGGGATCGGCAAGGAAGTATTTCGGGTTTTTGATGCGGTGCGGCTTTATGAAGTACTGGCCAAAGTTTCGACCATGAAGCCCGTGGTGGTCAATCCTAAGCTTTCCTTTGCGCAGTTGGTGCGTGAGTTGCAAACGGTAACGGAGCAGGCGGCGATCGAGGAGATTGTGAGTCAGTTTGTGGCGAAACTTCAGCGGAAACGGCAGCAGCTTACGGGCGATCGCTTGGCGCAGGTGGAGCAGTTTGCGGGGATGGCTCTACCGGAGTTGATGCAGTTTTTGCGACAGCGTGACCCCGTGGCGGTGCAGGCTTGGCTGCGCGATCGGGGGGGCATTGCCCAGTTACTCGATCGGCAGGAGGGGAGCCAGCAATCGCTGATGATTTCCTACCATGCTGATGAGTTACGGCGGGTGGAGCGGGGCTATGGGGTGGCGGAGACGGGGCAACCCTACGGCAAACCGGAGGATTATTTAGACAGTTTTAGGCGGTTTTTGCAGACGAATCAGAATGAGATTGCGGCGTTGATGGTGGTGATGCAGCGGCCTCGGGATTTGACGCGCCAGCAGTTGAAGGAATTAAAGCTGTTGTTGGATCAACAGGGCTATTCGGAAACGATGCTGCGATCGGCGTGGCGGGATGCGACGAATGAGGATATTGCGGCGTCGATTATTGGCTTTATTCGCCAGGCAGCCTTGGGGGATGCGCTGATTCCCTATGGCGATCGGGTCGATCGGGCCCTGAAAAAGATTCTGGCAAGCCAATCCTGGACGCCCCCGCAGCGGAAGTGGTTGGAACGCATTGGCAAGCAGTTGAAGGTAGAAGTTGTGGTCGATCGGGCGGCCTTGGATCAGGGGGAGTTTAAAACGCAGGGAGGCGGCTTCGATCGACTCAATAAGGTGTTTAACGGTCAGCTAGAGGCAATTTTGCTGGAGATTCGCGATCGGCTTTGGCAGGATATGGGGTGATATTTTTTGATCTAGAGGAGGAGCAGACAGATTCAAAGTTCCATAACAGTATTATCAGTTATATAGACGAAGATTCACTTTAGTTAAATATTGGATGTGATCGATTCTATTTCAGGAATCATGACAGTTTACAATCATAGGCTGAATACCAAATTGATTAATCAATGCGACAGATCCGATCCCCCCTTGTATCTTAAGAGTAGTGGTAGACCGATCCCCCCTGGATTGAGAAAATCGCGGGCTAGCCAGGGTCGCCACTACTTTGCACTAGGGCCAA
>NZ_JBLZFX010000044.1:0-47996 GCF_050753345.1 Alkalinema pantanalense CENA528
TACTTGAATCAGGATACAAAGCAACTCATTCATGACAAACCCCCAACTCGTCACCCCGGTCAACTCAAGCGGCGTCTGTTATCTCAATTGCGAAAGTTGCAGAAGTTGCCTGCTCGCGTCAAAAACTATTTCAAGCATCCATCGATTGCTTATGCTGCATTGTAGAATTCACTCTATTTAATTGCCGAGGTAATAACTCTAGACGAGACTTAGCAACCGTCACCTTTGCTGCAGCTATGGCATCCAGACCATCGAACCATTTCTGATAAGGGCTTGAACCATCTTCTCTAATATATTCTTGAACTTTCATACTAGATTGATAGTAACTTATACGTTACTAGCCGTCAAGGACTAAGGTGTGGGGAAGGAATATGTACCTAACGCAAAGTTCACCTGTTGCGAGTTGATTTTGCTGAAGACAGTGTAGCATTGCCAGTCAGGTGCAACGATCGGTTAGGCTGGGCTAATAAGGAATATTGTCTGAAAATTCAACTCGGAACGACTACTCACGAAATAATCTGAAAAGCCGATCGAACTTTGCATCACACGAATGAGGGAGAAACTACACGATCGCTCATAACTACCCCGATCGCTGCTTTCGCGGACGAGATTCTGGGCCAATGAGCCGCCCACTTTTGCCAACCCCCCCTGAGGGACCTACAGTCTGCCAGATGAACAAACTTGTAGGTCATCTCAGCTTCATCGTTACCGTTAACGCAGCCGTTCACGACTCAATATATCGAACGATCTGCAATCAAAAATATGCTTGTTCTAACGATTTTGGCTACCGCTATAATTTTGGCGATCGCCCTACGACATTGCCAAATATTACAGGATTGCAAAATTTTGAAATACGGTTGACAGAACCTTCGTTTGTCCGTAGGCTTGTTTCTCATAGCTGAGTACAACCGTGTTGAACTTCCCGATTGAATCAGCTTAAGCTCCCGAAAATTAAGGCGCTACCCAATGTTGATTGAGCCCAACAAAGGGCAGCTAAACCCCCAAGCTGAGACGACCAGCAAGGCGGTCTGACACGGATTGTAACATTCGATCGGGCCACCCTACTTGTCCTGCGCAAAAGGGTGGCTTTAATTTTTGGGGTTTCTTCCCGTCCCTACAATCAGGAGAAATCCCATGTTTACTGGCTTCGGCGGCAGCGATCGCCCAGAAAATTCGATCGACGATTCCCGCAGACCCTTCCAAATTTACCTCCTCGGCACCCGCGAAGAAATCCAATCCACGATCAACCAACTGCAAGTAGTACGGTTTTGCGAACGGATTCGTTGGAGTCCCCCCATTCCCGTCCTCGGTTCTGATTGGAAATACATCAGCATGATGGAACGAGATCGGGCTTTGGAATAGGTGCGATCGCTGAGTTTTCCTAAGGGATTTGCCAAGAAATAATATCCCCTCTTCATTCCCCTACCCTTTTACCCTTTTACTCTCCTACCCCTACCCAATTGGGATTTTATTGATGCGCTGTTCCCTAAGGAGGATCAAAACCGGAATTCAGGATGGGTTATTTACTAACTGACAACACTGAAGAGCGTTCCGGTGCAGATTACACCTGCCAATGATCCGGGAGTTTTGTATCTTTCCAATAGTGGTGATCCGACCCCGATCGCTGCTGCCAGCGCAGCTGAGTGGCAGCGACGTCATTAGATCTGGCAGTATTTCTGATTCAGTGTAGGACAGTCTAGCTCACTAGGACAGTCTAGTTAACCTAGAGTAGCGATTTCCATTGCCATACTGCGGTTCATGTCAACTTGCCACACACAGTTACAGCCCTTCTATGGATCTCATGCTGATTAGACAAACCAGGAAATTGGAAATGCTTGAACGGGATAACAGAATTCTTGGAGTTTCCAGCGATCGCTGGTATTTTGTCGTTATGCAGTTTCACCAACTTCCTGTTGAATGGGAATCTGAATTACAAACTCAGTACCTTGGCCAGGGGTCGAAAAAACCTCTAACTTACCAGCATGGGTGACGGTGATAATTTGATAACTGATGGACAAGCCCATGCCCGTCCCCTTCCCAACCGGTTTCGTCGTAAAAAATGGATCGAAGATACGATTCTGAATGGGTTCAGGAATGCCGCAGCCATTATCCGAGATCGAAACCATGATCCTCTTAGAATCGACCACAGACGTGCAAATGGTAATTTGACTAGAAGAATGCTGATCTTGATCCATCTCTAGGGCATCAATCGCATTGCTCAAGATATTCATAAACACCTGATTGAGTTGCCCTGGATAACACTCTACAAGCGGCAAATCACCATAGACTCGACGGATGGCAATCCCCGCCTTTTTCGCGTTGGGTTTAAGTCGATGTTGCAAAATCATCAGCGTACTCTCAATCCCTTCATGGATATCAACGCTCTTGAGACTGGCTTCATCCAGGCGCGAAAAATTTCTGAGAGATAGGACAATCTGACGAATTCGATCGGTGCCCACCCGCATGGAGGAGAGCGCTTTGGGTAAGTCGGCTAATAAATCCTCTAGAGCAATCTCTTCCGCTTTATCTTGCACAACAGGAATAGCTTGGGGAGAATGCGCTTGCAAGAGCTCAGTGAATTCAATCAAATCTTGAATGTAATTTTGTACACAAACCAGATTGCCATGAATAAAATTAACTGGATTATTGATTTCATGGGCAATGCCTGCCACCATTTGGCCTAAGCTCGACATTTTTTCAGTTTGAATCAGCTGAGTTTGCATCTTGTGGAGGTCATGCAGTGCCTGCTGCAGTTGCTGAGCCTGCTCACGAGAACAGGTTTCTGATTGGCGGAGGGCAATCTCAGTTTGTTTCAAACTGGTAATGTTATGGAAAACAGCAATTCCACCCTGAACAGTGTTTGCCTGATCGTAAAAAGACCGCGCAGTTAAACTAAACCAATGGCCCTCCAAGGAGGGTTCAAGACGCACGAATATCTCCGTAGCCTCCACGTTTTTCCCTTGCATGGCTTGAAACAGCGGGAAAGATTCCAAAGGATAAAGCGTCGTTTGGTCTGAGTGATAAGCCCCCCACGTCTGCGCCCACCTTTGCAGCGATGAGCAATCCGGGCTAATGCCTAACAAACTTTCAACAAAGGTATTGAGAAACAGAAAATTGCCTTGCTGATCTACCACCATGACCGGATCACCGATGCTGTTTAACATCGATCGCAGAGTTGAAAGGGCGGATTCTGCATGGGTCAGGTGCTGGGCATGGCAATGGAGGTCAGCTAAGGCTTGCTCCAGTTTGCCAGCTTTATCCATAGACTCCTGCTCATAGACCTCAAGCAACTGTTCTAAGGCGATCACCTGTGCCCTGAGTTGCTCCACTTCGCTAGTGGCCGATTCGCTGGTTGCCGAAGGTTGGCGACTGCTGTCTTGGGGTAGGGATAGACTCATAGCGATGCTCTAACTTACAAACAGACCTGAAACTTATAGTGTTGTTAAAGCAAAAGATGAATTTGGGGTTATCTGTCTTGAAACTTTAGTTGTGATGAATACTGCGAGAGATCGACTCCTGCACTGATTCCTACCAGGATTAATCCCCTGCCAAGGGAGTAGGCATTCACGGTGACTGGGCCTGCCTAACCAGAAAAAAATTATGCTAAAAGAGATGCTAAAAGAGATTCAAAACTAGAAGAGAATTAACCAGAAGAGACTTAAACAAGTGTGGGTGTAAAGATCGTGCCTTGATCAAAGGGTAAAATAGCTATTTTGGCATTTAGGGCAAGGGGTTTGAACAATTCTGCTGTTTCCCGTTGAATAGGAACCTTAGAAAATAGAATAATTGCCATGAGGTTACCGGATGGTAATACGCCGCCAAAACCTAGAACTGACTGAATTTGGAAGGGACAGACAAACTCATCTTGGGCAGGAATGTAGGGACTGCTTTTCGCCTCTGGCACATGAAAAACGTTATAGGTGCGCTCTTGCAAATTCACCAGCAGATCGGGATCGGGTGCGATGATATTGTCGATAGTCAAGCCTAGTTGCCGGATTAATTGTGAAATCATCGGGGCTTGGGTCACCATCTCCTCACTCGGCAGCGGAATCACTTGGTGACCTGTGGATGCAGTTCGAGAATTCCAGTCTGGCCGATCGCCCACTGTAGCCAATAAAGTCAAACATTTCAGGCTGGGTTGAATCGAGGCAGATCCCAGGTTCTGTTGGGCGATCCGTTGGAGGTCTAAGGGGAGATCGCCATAGGCATGGGTCTTAAAAATACGAGCCAAGGCCAAGGCACTTTGCCCAGTTTCTGGATCGAGAAATTGGTTGTAAAAGTAACCCACAAGTCGATTTGCAACTTCCTCCATACTGACTGCACCAGCTCCAAGTTTGCGTAGCGCTGCCCCACACTCGGTCATTTCCCTTAGTGTAAATTTAGTCAGACTATACATAGTGCAGGATCATCTTGTGTGAGAGTGGCGTAGTTGCGAAAGCACTAAATGGACAGATGATTTAACATAGAGAGCATCAACGAGATCTCTCAACCCAATATTGCAAATAGTTCCCCTTTCAGACATCCGCCTAACAACAATTGTATGGATAAATTTCTGAGTTGCACCCAATCAATTTATGTTTGCAACCTATGACAATTCCCGGTTGCTGGATGTGAGCACTGGGGAGAACAGAGCAGTGGGGATCGCCGCCATAGCACAGCACTGAGGAGAATAGGGCGAATGGGAAGCTCTAACACACGTCTAGCGTGACCACTAGACTCTATCTGGAGTAAACCACGGCCTTAGGCGGCAACTATGGAACGCTGTAAATCTATGAATTACAACCCTAGCCAAGTTGTCTCTAATGCATGACTTCGATCGCTGGCCCCTACTTCACTCCAGGCAAATGAAGTTTGTTTTGGCTTTGACAATTTCGATCGTGAACTGTATTTAACGTAGCCTTATGTGGTCTCGATATGTGGTCTCGATGATCCAAGAATCCCCCGAATTCGATCCGGGGGACTGTCAAAATCGCGGAAGTACAATCGATAGTTCCCATTCACTTTTGAGTGATGCATCCTGTGGTGGGTCACAGAATGTGGTGGGTCGAAGAAGTTTTCCACTGACCTAACCAATGTCACGTCCAGATCTGTGGAATAACTTCATACCCCAGATGCCCCATCCCATTCATGACCACTGATGCAACTTGATATCCCAATTAGCACCTAGTGTATTTATTGACCAGCATCAATTAACCAGTAGCGGATTCGATCGAGCGACTCCTGTCATCTGTTGCCGTTGCTTCTTTTTTTGCCAATCTGCTTGAGTAAACGACTCGTGGTAAGAGCGTTCTGTGTTGACATCCCAGAGATTATGGGATTCACCAAACAGGTTCCGCGCCGCTAACACCGCTGTTAGCATCGAATGATCCTGATTGTTGTAACGGTGCATGCCATTGCGTCCGATCGTTTGTAGATTTTCGATCGTACTTAAAAAATCTTGAATCACCTGTAAATGCTGGCGATAGTCGCGATCGTACACCGGATAGGCCTTCGGTTGACGAATCACCGTTCCATCTTCCACCGCTTCCATCGGAGCCAAGCCCAACGCCGCCACCTCACGGGTCGCCAAATCCAGCAACTCCGTATCGGACATCTCCCAGAGCTCATCGCCTTCCGAACAGAAATACTCCATGCCCAAGCAAGTTTTACTCGGATCGGGTACCATCGCCGGACTCCAATTTTTAAAATTCTGAATCCGCCCCACCTTCACCTCTGGGCTATGGATATAAATCCAATTATCCGGGAACAGATCCGCCCGATCGATCACGATCGGCACAATGATAAACGCACGGTAGTTCAGCGATCGCGCTGCTTCCAGCACCTCCGGTGGTGCAGGCGGATTCAGCCGTTGCACCAACGCCGTCACTGGCATACTGGAAATAAACTGCTCCGCCGGAACCTCCAGCGTTTCCCCGGCTTGGCGTGTCGTAATGCTACAAATGCGGTTGCCCTTGCGATTGATCTGCACCACCCCCGTATTCATCACCACTTGACCGCCCCGCGCCTCGATCGCCTGCTGGAAGCGCTCCCACATTTGCCCCGGCCCTAGGCGAGGATAATCAAACTCCTTAATCAAGGTTTTCGTGTTATTCACCTTGAACAACGCATTCATCACCGCCGTGCGCAGCGACAGCCCCTTAATGCGTTGCGCCGCCCAATCCGCCTCAATTTTGTCGCATTCAATACCCCACACCTTTTCCGTATAGGTTTTGAAAAACGTGC
The DNA here is from genome assembly GCF_050753345.1 of Alkalinema pantanalense CENA528. NCBI lineage: Bacteria > Bacillati > Cyanobacteriota > Cyanophyceae > Leptolyngbyales > Leptolyngbyaceae > Alkalinema > Alkalinema pantanalense. The sequence goes on from NZ_JBLZFX010000044.1 coordinate 6,223, forward strand.
GGAATAAGCGACGGCCAAAGCGATTCGTCACCCAATCCTCCAACGTGGCTTCGGAGGCAATTGGACGGGCTTTCACTTTGAGATAACTCAGCAGAATCTTGGCACTTTCACGAATCCCTAAATTTCCCAACGTATCTAGCAATTCCAGGGGATAGTTAAAGTAGTTGCCATTGTAGTAAATGCGCGACAGACGGGGCACCTTGATAAACTCATCCCCCATGACCTCCTGCCATAATTGATTCACCACATCCACTTTGGTGAAAAAGCGATGGCCACCAATATCAAAGCGATAGCCCTTATACACCTCTGTCCGGGCAATGCCCCCCACCTGATGCGATCGCTCCAGCACCAACGGCTTCACACCGTTTTTCACCAATTCATAGGCCGCAGTCAGCCCAGCGGGGCCAGCCCCAATTACCACCACAGGATGTTGCTTCACAGTTGATACCTCCACGATGGAAATTGCTTATCGTTTTTGTGCGACTAGGCTAGACATGGGTTGAGCAAGCGGTTGAGCAAGCATAACCCGTTGCGACCGATCGGCTCCGCTTCCAGACTGCATCCAATACTTCACTGTTCCGAGAACAAACGCAATCCCGCTGTAGGCATAGTATAGCCAGTGCCAAGGAATAACCTGAAGGGTAAAAGTCAAACTGCGTTTATGGAGAAAAAATCGATAGACTGATGCATTCAATAACAGTAAAACTAAGCTACAGACAATAACGCCGTTAACTGCCCAGAGACTAAAGGGAATACAGGTTATAAAAACTGCCAAACTATAAACTGCAATGACACTAAGACGGCTATTGGTGTCTAAGTTCAAATCGTTGACCAACATCCGATCGCGCCAAATCAGTTCAGTCCAAGGCACAGCTCGGTAGAAAAAATCCGCCTTCAGCAGCGATCGCACGCCCCAGCGCTTCAGATGGGTCACCTGCACTTGCTTACACAGACCAATGTGATAGTGATGATGCCTTAGCCGATAGCCCAGTTCAATGTCTTCGATCGACGGATAGCGATAGGCTTCATCAAATCCGCCAACATCAAAGAAAACGGATTTACGAATGGCACCACAGGCCCCCCAGAACGTAGAGGCTTCCTCGCGGGAAACTTGGTGGGTGTAGTGGTGCAATAAATTCTTGTATTGCGATAGAAAGTTCACAGCCCCCGGCGTATCGTCGTAGGAACCAATTAGGGCATCCAGAGCCGGATTCGCTTCAAAGGCTAAGGCAATCTGGGTCAATGTATCCCAGTGGATTGCCACATCCGCATCCATAAAAAATAACAAATCCCCCCTAGCCGCCTGGGCACCCACATTCCGCGCATAGGCTGGCCCCTGGTTACGATCGAGGCGAATTACTTTGGCTCCAAACGATCGGGCCGCTTGTTCACAGGCATCACTGCCCCCATCGATCACAACAATCACTTCCACCGTAGGCGGCACAAATTGTTCTAAACTGGCTAAACAACGGCGAAAACTGTCACCTCCGTTGTAAACCGGAATGATGACGGAAATCTCTGACGGGTGAAGCAGGGAGATAGCAGGAGCTCTATTTACCGCTGCAGTGAAAGCAGTAGGACTCATAGGGGGACAATCTGATCTGAATCTGAACGGTATCTGGATGGGAGGCAAAAGTAACAAAAGCCACCAAGTTGCTAGAAATTACTTAAGTAATTCAACGGTGTATATTCTGTTACTCACATGCCCCGCATGGTATTAGATCCGCCTCGAGCCAAGCTACAGCCGATCCATTCTCTTCATCGACTCTTTGTAGGAATCCGAATTTTCCCCTAGAAATTACAAGCGATTGTGAAGAATCCTGAATATAGATCTCCCTTTTTGCAAGTTACCTAGGATTTCGATGATTTCTGTTGATTTCACCCAATGTCATCAATAGATTGTCAATGGGTTGTCAATCCTCATTTTGAGTGAGAAAGCCTGAAATAACGCCCGATCGATCAAAATCTGTGTAGCCCCTTAGGTCTATAGACCCTTTATGGAGCAATAGAATGGACAAGTTGGAGCATTTTTTGCCTATTTGAATCTTTTACAAACCTTGGATGAAACTCCTATGAAACCCATTTACTACAAGCCTCACTGGCAGGAGATTTGATTCAGTATATTTACGAGGAAACAAGCTACAGAATTATTGAGAGGATGGGCAGTGTAAACGCAAACATCCGCAAAAGCAGCTAAAGCATCTGCACAAACAATTTTATACAGTACATTTTTATGCAATACATTCAACTCAATAATATTTTGGAGGCTGATAGTCTACACTGAAGCTCATCAATTATTTTGACCATAGGATTTTGATCAAAACTTGAACCCATGCCGTTGAATGAGCCAATCTTCAGATGTCCATCTTAGATTTTCCGTGATTGTGCCGACCTACAATCGGCCTCGCCCTTTACAGGCTTGCTTGCAGGCGATCGCACAGATGGATTACCCCCGCGATCGGTTTGAGGTGATTGTCGTGGATGATGGCGGTACCCAGCCCTTAGAGGCGATCGTGGAACCCTGGCAGAGTAAACTCGCATTGACCTTAATCCAGCAACCCAATGCTGGCCCCGGAGCCGCCCGTAACCACGGCGCAACCCAGGCACGCGGCGATTATCTGGCCTTTACCGACGATGATTGTCAGCCCGATCGCCGTTGGTTAAACACCCTCGCAACCCAAATTCAGATCCATCCCACTGCCCTGATTGGCGGAGCCATTCATAACCGCCTCACCCGCAATCCCTGTGCCGAAGCCAGCCAGCTCATCATCAGCTACCTCTATCAGTACTTCGCCCACAATCCCCAAGCCCCTCGTTTTTTTACCTCCAATAATCTGGTGGTACCGCGCGATCGCTTCCTAGCCTTGGGGGGATTCGATCCAGCCTTTCGCATCGCCTCGGAGGATCGGGAACTGTGCGATCGCTGGAACCAGCAAGCCGAGCCGTTGATCTATTGCCCCGCAGCCCAGGTCTTCCATAGCCATGATTTAAATCTATGGAGTTTCTGGAAACAGCATTTTAACTACGGTCGCGGTGGATTTCGCTTCCAGCAACAGCACACCCAGCGGCAATCCCCATCAAAACTAGCCCCAGAATCACCCCCAAAATCTCCCCCAGAATCACCCCTAGTTGGAGCCCAATCCCAGACCGATCGCCTGCGTTTTTACCGCAACCTGTTGAGCTATCCCTATCGCACGGTTACCCCCAAAAACCTCCGGACGATGCTCTGGGCGACGGGTCTAGCGTTCTTGATTCTACTGGCCCAAGTCGCAACGGCCAGTGGCATGATTTGTGAATGGGCACGATCGCGGCAGGAGACACGCAACACACCATGAGATTAGAGCCTTCGATCGATCCGCCTGCAACTCAACCCCGGTGGGAGATTCAGCCCATCGATCCGCCATTGCCCCAGGACATCGCCGTGTCGATCGTTGTCGCCACCTACGATCGGCCCCAGGATTTGCAAGCCTGTCTGACGGGCTTAGTGCAGCAAAACAGCGATCGCCCCGTGGAAATCATCGTGGTGGACAACCATCCAGCCTCGGGTATGACCCCGGAAATCGTACAGCAATTTCCTAAGGTGAAATTAGTCCAGGAGCCGCGCCAAGGCAGTTCCTACGCCCGCAATGCTGGAATTCTAGCCAGCCGAGGGGCGATCGTGGCCATGGTGGATGATGATGTGCGGGTGCCACCGGATTGGCTGGAGTCGTTACTGGCCCCCTTTAGCCGCCCGGAGGTGATCGCCGTGACGGGGCATATTTTGCCGATCGAGCTAGAAACCCGTGCCCAGAAGCTTTTTGAGCATCACTACGGCGGCTTGGGGCGGGGCTGGAACCGTCGAGAGGCCGATCTAACTTGGGCCCAGCAAACCCGCTGGTTTTCGCCCCCCACCTGGGAATTGGGAGCCACCGCCAATGCGGCCTTTCGGGCTGAGTTATTCAACCATCCCAAAGTCGGGTTGTTTAGCGAATTCCTTGGGGCAGGACTGCCGATCGGTGGCGGGGAGGATACCTATTTTCTCTATCGAGTCGTGCGATCGGGGGGCACGTTGGTCTATGAACCCAGTGCTTGGGTGTGGCATTGCCATCGTCGGGACATGACAGCCCTCTGCCGACAGGTGTATAACTATCGCAAAGGCCATGTGGGGCATCACTTAACGGCATTGTTTCACGACGGGGAATGGCGAGGGTTGATGAATCTTCTGGTGGGCATTAATGTGCACGATGCCAGACGAATTTACCATCGCTTGCGCGGCTGGAGTGCCTACCCCATTCAACTGGTTCTCTGGGAAATGCTAGGCACTTGGGTTGGGCCTTGGGCCTTGGGGCGATCGTACCTGCGGGTCAAGCAGCTCGGAACCAGCCGCCAACCACCCATAAAAAAAGGCAGATCGTTTATCGCTAGAGACTCGATCCCCCCTAGCCCCCCTTAAAAAAGGGGGAACCGGATTGAATACTTTTCTGTTCTATTCGTTCATCATCTTCAACTCAAAGTCTCCCTTGATAAGAGGGATCCTCACTCAGATCCGACACCATGTCCTACCGCCAAAAGTTTATTGACATCGAACTGAGCCAACCTTTACCCACGCTGACAGGCTTGGGGAGTTATCAACAGGTACAGGGATTGGTGCGCCTATGGGGGGAAGTGCTGGGTTGGGTTTGGATTCCGGTACGCAGTGGCATCTGTTCCGCCGCCGCGATCGCCGAGGCCATTTTTCCTAAGTACGCCCGTCCTGTCAGCCAAAAACTGCTGGCCCAACGGTTACTGCGGCCTACAGTCGGCAGTTGGCGGGTGGCGGATTGGTTAGACGAAAACGGTTTGCTGCAAGATCGCAGCGATCGGCAAACTCCTGCAAGCCAGCCTTGGCCCTCGTTAACCGTCGTTGTCCCCGTTCTGCCGGAGGAAGCCGATCGCGCCACCGAAGGACTTCAATTCCTCCAGCAAGCGGTTCAGCAGGCGATCGCGACGATGCCTACGGCGGAACTTACGGTGATCATCGTTGAAATTACCCCTTGCAACGATCGCCTACAAAGCCTGATCCGCACGGACTATCCCAGCTTCCGTTACCGATCGACGGACAATCCCAGCGTCAACGCCGCACGGAACTTGGCCCTTCAGGAAAGCCAAGGGGAAATCGTGGCCTTCACGACGCCGCTAGCCCAGGTTGATCGGGCTTGGTTGACGACGATCGTTCAAAGTTTTATCCAGCATCCAAACCTTTCCCTGCTGACCGGATTGGTGGTGCCAACTTGCATCGAGCACGATCGCGATCGGCGCTATGAAGTGGGTTACAGCTTGGAGCGGGGCCATGAGCGTCGCTGGTTCCACTGGTCAGCCAATCCTCCTTGGCCGGAGTTGGGCCGGATGCAAATGGCGGCTCCAATGAATTTTGCTCTACGACGATCAGCCTTGAGTGCGATCGGCAACTTTGATCCGGCGCTGGATTTACCAAAGCTAACGGGCTTGGGCTGTGGGGTATGGGAACTGTTCTGTCGGGGCTTATTGGCCGGACAAACGGGACTGTATGAACCCGCCTTAGTAGTACGCTATCCCCTACCGGAAACCCGGCGGGAAATGGCCCGATCTGCCCAACAATTTGGACGTAGCTTTTTCAGCTATGTGACCATGGGGCGTCGTCGCTACCCGGATTTGAAGGGACGCTTTTTCCTGCTGGGCTGCTGGAAACTGACCTGGATCCTCATGTTGATTGTGGGGGGACGCTATATTCCACGGTTGTGGAAGTGGGCAGAACTACGCGGGGCGATCGGCAGTTGGGGCAGCTATGACAAAGCACTCCAGCAAGTTGCCGCCCTGCCGCCCACCCCCTTGGCCCTGCAAGCGCCTGCGTTATCGCTGACCATGGCCGTGCGGGAAGTGGATCTGGCCCAACCTTTGCCGAAAGTCCTGGAAGCCCCAGAAGCTCAGGCAGTACGGATCTTTGTCAAACTAGGCAGTCGCTTAATCGGTTCCGTGGATATTGCCCACGACGGACAGCCAATGTCGCCAACTCGCTTGGCCCAGGCGATCGCCAAGCAGCTAACCCTAGAGTTACTCGCCCTCCCCTACCAATCGGACACCGCCCAAGCCTGGAACCGTACCCAACAGGCGATCGCCGATCACTGGACGCCTAAGGGCATGACGCAGATTCCCCAAACGGCTCAGCGCTATGACCGATTGCCGCAATCCATGACGGTGAGTGTGATCATTCCCACCTGCGATCGCCCCCAGGATTTAGTCCGCTGTTTGCAGCATGTGTTATCGCAAAACACCGATCGGCCCTTTGAAGTGATTGTGGTAGATAATCGGCCCCAGTCCGGCATCACCGCGCCGATCGTGGCCCAGTTTCCCACTGTGAAATATATACCCGAAACCCGCGCTGGCAGTTCCTACGCTAGGAATACCGCCATTACAGCCAGCACCGGAGACATTGTGGCGATGGTGGATGATGATGTGGTGGTGCCGCCCGATTGGTTGGAAACGTTGATTGCGCCCATGGCGCGGCCTGAGGTGATGGTGGTGACGGGAAATGTTTTGCCCCTGGAACTGGCAACCCCAGCCCAGGTGATGTTTGAAAATCTGAAAGGGGGACTCAGCCCTGGATTTGTCCCTTTTGAAGTGGATAAACGCTGGCTGGACTCCTTTGAGATCTGTGCACCGCCAATTTGGGAGTTGGGCGTCTCGGCCAATGCGGCTTTTCGATCGACGATTTTTTCCCATCCGACGATCGGGTTAATGGATGAAGTCCTCGGCCCTGGCACCCCCACCTTGGGCGGCGAAGAAAATCACCTAATTTACAAAGTGCTGAGATCAGGTTTTACCCTCGTTTACGAACCGGATGCCTATGCTTGGCACCACCACCGTCAGAGCATGCAGAGCCTCTATCGCCAAACGGTGGGGCATATGCGCGGGGGGATGTGTTATCACATTCTGATGTGGCGGCAGGAGCGCGATCGCCGGGGATTTTTACAACTGTTTAAGGAAATGCCCCGCTATTTGACCCAACGGATGTGCGATCGGGTTTTGGGACGGCATCAAACGCCGTGGGGTCTATTGCGTAGCGAAATTTGGGGCTATTTATCTTCCTTTTGGAGCTATGCCCAAAGCAAAAAACGGGTGCAACGCATCGGTCGCAGCCAACCTTATATTCCCAAGGATCAGAGATCGACGCTATTGGAAGCTGACAACTCTGTTCAAGTTCAATCCACGCAATTGCTATCGAGTCAGCCCTCCCTGCCTGAATCCCCGCCGGGATAGGCGAGAGATCTTCCCTGGCTTCATTCATTTCTCATTGAACGTTGGATTTATGTGTAGATTTCGTTCTTCCCCGAGTTTTCGATCCCCCCTAGCCCCCCTTAATAAGGGGGGGATTAGATCGCAAGTTTGTTTTTCGCAATGGATACACGACCGTCAATTCAAAGTCCCCCTTTTGAAGGGGGATTTAGGGGGATCAACTCTTCACTGCACGATCCGATCCCCCCTTGCCCCCCTTATTAAGGGGGGGATTAGATTGCAAGTTTGTTTTTCGCAATCGATGCACGATCGTCAATTCAAAGTCCCCCTTTTGAAGGGGGATTTAGGGGGATCTGTTCTCCGTTGTTGGATTCGATCCCCCCTTGCCCCCCTTAAAAAGGGGGGGATTAGATTGCAAGTTTGTTTTTCGCAATCGATGCACGATCGTCGATTCAAAGTCCCCCTTTTGAAGGGGGATTTAGGGGGATCAACTCTTCACTCATCCCAACAACTAATTTATGCATGACTTTCAATCCCCCCTTGCCCCCCTGCGCAAGGGGAAAAAATTCAAGCGACGACAGTTGATTTACTACCGAGATTTACTGTGGGAATTGGTGGTACGGGATTTAAAACTGCTCTATAAGCGATCGCTGTTAGGAATCGCTTGGACGTTGTTAAATCCACTTTTACAGTTGGTTGTTTTCTCCTTTGTCTTTCGAGCCATTCTGAGAGGATTAAACATTGAACATTACATTTCCTATGCCTTCAGCGGCATTCTAATTTGGACGTGGACACAGACAGCCCTCTTCCATGCAACGGGACTAATCACAGGTAACCGACCTTTAATTCGCCAACCCGGTTTTCCAGTAGCCATTTTGCCCATTGTTACAGTCACCACAGGTTTGATTCATTTTCTGTTAGCTTTACCTGCACTATGCATTTTTCTATTCATTGAACAAGTTCAGATGTCTAGCAGTTTATTACTATTCCCGATCGCGGTAATTTTGCAGTTCCTAATCACCCTCAGTCTGGCCTATCCATTAGCAGCCTTAAACGTTACCTTCCGCGATACCCAACATACATTAGGGGTGCTATTGCAACTTCTATTTTACTTACTCCCCATTTTCTATACGATCGAACAAGTCCCCGCCGCATTCCGCACCTATTACCGTTGCAATCCCTTCGTCATTCTCATCGATACCTACCGGGCAGTCTTGATTGATGGCCGTTTTCCCGAGTGGCCTGCCCTATTCAGCTTAGTCATCCTCTGCGCTTTACTCTTACCGATCGGGTATCGTATTTTCAAACATCAAAGTGCAAGATTTGTCGAGGAGGTGTAATCATCTTAAGAGAGATGCCATAGGCATGTTTTAGTCGATCGTAAAGTGGGTTGAGATCCCCGCTAGCCCCCCTTAAAAACGGGGGAACATGAGAAATGCATTCAAAATCCCCATTAATAAGGGAGATTTTGAGGGGGATCAAATAGAAAATTCGGGACATTTAGCTGTTGTGGAAACTGGTTCATGAAACCTGCCGTCGTTGCGCAAAACCTAGGAAAACGTTACGCCCGTTACCACACGGAACGGCCCCGCACGATCATGGAAGCCGCGCTGGCGGGATGGCGACGCATGGGCGCGACGGAAACCTTTTGGGCGCTGCAAGGCGTGAGCTTTACGGTTATGCCGGGACAAATGCTGGGCGTGATTGGACACAACGGCGCAGGCAAATCGACGTTGCTGCAAGTGCTGAGTGGCATTGTGCGCCCCGATGAGGGGCAGGTACAGGTGTCCGGTCGTATGGGTGCCCTGTTGGACTTGGGCGCGGGGTTTCATCCCGATCTGACGGGCCGAGAAAATGCCCTGATTAGCGCGATCGTCGGGGGCCTGACCCGCCAAGAAGCCTTACAACGCTTCGACGCGATCGTGGAATTTGCCGAACTCGAAGCTTTTATTGATAATCCCTTGCGAACCTTTAGCACGGGGATGCAGATGCGCTTAGGGTTTGCAGTGGCGGTGCACACTCGGCCTGAGGTGTTATTAGTCGATGAATTTCTGTCCGTAGGCGATTTAGCCTTTCAGAAAAAGTGCCTCGATCGCATTATGGAACTGAAAAAAAACGGTTGTGCGATCGTTCTGATTTCCCACAACACCGACCAAGTTAAAGATCTTTGTGATCAAGCGCTGTGGCTGGAGCGCGGGCAGGTGAAAGCCTACGGGGATACGGAATTGGTGGCTAGTCGCTACGCCGGGAAGATGGATCTCAAAGCCCATATGCGCCAACTCCACAGCTTTTCCCAGGAAGTAGAGATTAAACAGGTGGAACTCACAAATCTCCAGGGAGAACGCATTACTGAAGTCAATTCGATCGAGATTGCTGCGGGTGATGGCTTACGGATTATGGTTGAATACGAAGGCCATCAGGAATTAGAGAACGTTATTGTCAGCATTAGCATCAGTCAAGATGACGGCCAGATCTATTTCAATACGAATACTGCTACCCCTCGCTTAATCTTGCCAGTAGCCACCGATCGCCGCAGAATCTCCTTGCAAGTCGATCGTCTAGATTTGAGTGGTGGCAATTATTTTGTCAATGTCGGGTTGTTTAGCCCTGACTGGAACCTGACCTATGATTACCACTGGCATCGCTACCCGTTTACCATCCAATGGACCCCCAACGAGCAAAGCTGGCTCCATCCCCCTCGCCATTGGGAAATTGAGAAACCAGATAATCCGCCAGTAGAACCTGATTCCACACCCTCTGCATAATCTGCATAAGTGGAACGAACTCTGGGATATTTGCCACCATCGCCGATTCAGTCCGCCATGCATCACCCGGTTTTGCCCCCCATACCTTTAGGCAAGAACAAACCATGTGGAATTACCGCCCCTCGATCGCCCGCCAACTGTTCACCATGCCCCTCGGTTGCCTATTGAGTAGCCTCACCCTGATCGCATGCAGCGCGCCCCCCAAAACTTCCGCTTCCAGCAACCCAGTGCCACCGCAGCCCCAAACCACTACCGTCGCGACTGCAGCGCCGATCGAATCGAATAGTAATCCCGAGAGCGAACCTGTCAGTGCATCCGTAGATCAAAAAGAAAAATCCCAAGAGAAATCAGAAACATCGATCGAGCTCTATGATGGGCGTAACGTCACGTATAAAGAAGAAGCTGCCGTTAGTGGAATCGCTCGATCGATGGTGAATAAAGCCGTTAGTGAAGACAAAGAAAAAATCCGTCCCCATAACCAATTTGACTGCGATCTAGACCTACCGAGTCGCTTCAGCCCCGACTCCAATGGCCCTGGAACGGAGGGTGTGAGCATCATTGGCAGAGCTGAAGGCTCGTTTACCCGCCCTAACACGAACCAAAGCGCCTTTCTCTACACCCTCTGCGAATCCGGTCGCACCTTTGGTTTAGGTGGCATTTTAATTCTGGAAAACGAAACTGTTGTCGCCCATTACCTCTACGGGGAGAACGGCTTGATGTATGGCATGCTGTCCGCTCCAGACGTTAACCAAAATGGCTTGACCGAACTGATGCTGACCTTTGGGGGACTGAATCAAGGTTACGCAGGTCGGGGGATTAGCCTGTTTGAACTGGGTAATGGCAACCTCACCTTCCTTGGCCGAGAATCCACCTACAGCGATAACAGCGGCGCAATGCTCGATCGATCTAAAGTCGAAACCTTTGCCTACAGACTTTGGGTAGAACCCGCAGCCAGCCCCCGCTTTTTAAAAGACACCTACAAAAATGCTCAGTTAATCACCCAGTCAGAACCGATTTCCCTCTCTCAAGTGGAACCTGGCAAGTTTATCAAACTTCGATAAGCCTCCAGCCCTTCGGGTGATACCGTCCCTAGGGCACAGTACCCCTTTCAGCAAACTCTAGCTCAATTGATGACCGCAACTAGCGCAAAAGCGATCGGTGGGTTGCACAGCATTCCCACACTGGGTACAAAAGCGCTTAGCATTCAATTCAGCACTAGAAGAACCCGTAGAGGCAACACTAGAAGAAACGCTAGAGGAGACATTTGAAGCAGCCGAAGCTGAAGAAACGGAAGCATTTGCCGTCGGGTTCCCCATCCGCATTTCCATATTCCCCATTCGCATTTCCATTGGATTCGAGTTCATCTGCATATCCCCCATCCGCATGGGTTGCATGGGTTGCATGGGTTGCATTCCCGGCATAGACTTCATGGGCTGCATTTCTGGGATGGGCTGCATTCCTGGCATGGGCTGCATTTCTGGGATGGGCTGCATTCCTGGCATGGGTTGCATTCCCGTCATCGTCGCCGTCTGTTGCATTTGCAGCGCCTGCCCTTGGCTGCCCGCCGGAAAACCTTGCACCATGGCTGCACTTGAGCCCTGCACTTGGATGGCAAGTTCCCCCTGCTCCGTGCGCAGTTTAATCACCGCACCATTGGAAAATTGCAAGGCTTCCGGCGGCGCGACCCAGGCTCCAGTTGTGAAACTCGTGCCCGATTGCTGTTGCTGACCGGGCTGGGATGACGCGATCGTCATTGTGGTTTGCTGACCGATATTATCGAGATATATTCGCTGTCCGTTATTTAATTCACAAAGGTACGGCATAGCCTATGACTTGAATGCTTCACTTTCCATTGTCAGGACAGTTTCCTAACTTCTCCTAGGGATTTAACAATTGTGTATTGTTTGAAGCAATTGTTTATTTATTCAACAAACCTTGATTTTCTATTGATTGCCAAGAAAAGACAGTGAATGGGAAAAAAACGTGAATTGAGCCATTCTAACGCACGGGGCCTGCACCATCCCGTTGCAAGTCATACAGCACCTTGTCCACATACCAGCGATCGGGCTTACCGGGATACTTCAAGCGTGCGCCCTGGAGCAACCGTTCCGCCAAGGCCCGATCGCCCTTCGTCGCCTTCAACAGCTTGCCATCAATCCGACCACTCACGCCCCGGCTACGCCCCGATCGATCTCGATCCTGCAAAACGGAATACACCAGTAATCCCAACGCTGCCAGGATCAACAGCCCTGCAATCAGTTTCACCATCACTCCATCCTATCTGGGAAAAACATTAAGGACCAAAACACCAATCAACCCAACCTCACGCATTCCAAACTTAGCCCAGGTTGTGCTGAACCGCATTCCGTAGAATCCACTGCTCCAACTCCTGTATCTTCAACCCCTATCCGTTGGTTTACGAATATTAATCGGCTTTGCATAGCCCTATTTATGCAGCCCGTTATGAACTTCATTCGGCGAATTCATTGAGCTAGTACGTCCATTCCGCACCTTCTGGATCGGTCACGATGAATTCCAATACCGAATTTTGCGATCCCCCAAATTTGAGTTGGGTACCTGGATAGAGCTGCACCTCCTGGTGATTAATCTTCTGCCAGCCCTGTGCCCCCAAAACCCAGGTGCCATAGCGCGAAAAATCACGCAAATGATAGGTCATTACCTCATCTCCATTAAAGGCATTTCGGCAGAAAATTTCGGCATGTTTCCGAGACACCCCCGGTTCTCCCCGCAGCACCAAATCATTATCTTCGCTAATACCCACCCGCATTAGCCCCCCCCGAATTGTCCACATCCGTGAGGTGATTAACGATCGCAACGAGACGATCGGCATTTTACGCCCGAACTGGCTGGGATTGCTGGGAATCTGCGTCAGGCTCTCATCCAAAGGTTTGATCAACTCCCCATCAAACTCCGGATGCATGTAGAGCACCGGCAACGTCCAAGCCTGCTGATTAAACTTAAACAACGTCAGCAAATTCTGCCTTGCTACCGCCATCGCTTGGTCGATCGACAACCGTTCTGCCAACGCTTGTGAGAATGCTTGAATAAATGCCAACGCTTCTTGATCCGTAATTGAGTCCCGCATGGCTAATACCGCCGGAACCCCATGGTGCAGCAACACTTCCGCCAAACTGCTGCGGGGAATTGTCTGGCCCCCTTGGTGATCGGGTTGCGCCCCCCAGCAAGCGTTAAATACCGCCAGTTTGACCCGTCCCCGCCGCAACACCTGCGCCAGTTCTGTCCCGTTCATGGCCATATCCGATCGTAGGAACAACAGCCCCCCATCGGGAGCCGGAATCCCATGCCCTGCATAGAACAGGACATTGTACTGCTGCGTTTCCAGGCGAGCAATCAGTTCCGCTGGCGAGGGCTGCACCAGCACATCCACATTACAGAGCGCCGCATTGCCAAATCGACTAGAGTTACGCAACACCCTCGACAGCGCCTCTGCTTCCTGATCTAACTTCAGGCGATCGTCCATCTCCAAATGCTGCTGCGTCACGTCTCCAAACCCTGAGCCAGAGTGAGGTTCCATCTGAGGCGTCGAATCTTGACCTAACACCAGCAGCACGTTTAACATCTGCTCCGTCCGCAGGGGCGGTAAATCTTCAACGTCACTCGTCGTGCGGCTAAATAAAACTTGTTGTCCCAGGGAAATTGCGGGTTTGCCCGCCTGACTTTGCATAATCTCCCAAGGCACTGCGATTAAATCGGGATCCCGGATATCCAACCGCAACCGCAGCGGCTTATTCTGCCCCATGGCAATGCCTTGACTTTGGCTCAGGCAAGTTTGGATCGGCCCGGTAAATAGCCATTGCCATAGATTAATACCTAGAGTCTGCATCAAACGAACGCTATAGGGAACCGCTTGTCCAGAGGCAGAAGGCCCGGTTTCCATTACAGGCGGTTTCGAGGGCGGTAGACCTGCTTCCGACACATAGGGCACCGTCGGCACCGATCGCACCGCAAACATCTCCTGCCAAGAGGCCCAAACCTGGGAGAGTGATTCGGCCCAGAGCCCATCATGCAACACATACCCGGCGCGATAGGGCGCATGGATAACATGGATGGCAAAGTGGTTCGCCCCCGTCGCCCGCAGACGATCGATGGCCAAATTGAGACAAGGAATGTCCGAGGAGCCCATGCTGAACTGTTCCAAAATGACTACATTCAAGGAAAATGGCCCCAGTGGAACCATCCATTGAACCAACTACGGAGAACTGGCTGCTGGCGCAGGAGATGAGTTTGCTGCGGGTGACGAGGATGGCGCGATGCAGGAACCGATCGACGCATTAGGCATAACCGATAGAGGTTCCGTCACCCGACTCAGGACAGCGGCCTGTTGCCAACCCTCTACACCCAGCAATATCTGCTCCGTGGGTGACGGTTGGGGTGAAGGTTTAGACGAGGGCCGTGCCGCAGGAGCGGTTGGGATCGCAGAACTTTTGGCATTAGCACTAGAAACACCGGAATTGGGAGAACTGGAACTGGAAGACCCGGAACTAGTGGGATTAGTCGTGGGATTAGATGGCATAGGCCCCGAACAGAGCTTCAACTTCACCCATTGCCCCAAAGATGCATCAGGAGGATTCTCCACCTGCAACACTTGGAGCACCGATCCCACCGCCGCATCCCCCACTTTGATGGGAATGTCGCCTGGAGCCTGCTGAGTCGGCTGAGGTAGAAGAGCAAGCCCTTGGGGCGATCGAGCGTCCGGTTTTACCTTGACCAATTGACCCACCAAGAATTCCCGGAGAGGTGAAGATGGACGGGGGGGAGCAGGCGATCGAGACAATCGAGACAACCACCCCACATTACCTCCCCCCAAGACCCAAGCAACCCCCGCAACGGATAATGCAACTAACGCTAGGAACAAAACCCTAGGAAACCAGCCACGGAAGGAAGACTGGCTGGGCTTCATCAGACGAGTTTTAAGGCGGGAAACCCTGTTTTCATCTAGACGACTCGTCGGAAGTTCAGCTTGGTTCAACAAGTCAGGCTGGGACACAGTGGACTGGGACACAGTGGGCTGGGACACCGTTGAAGATTGGTAATGCAACAGGGCGATCGTGACATTGTCATGCCCATTGCGCACATTGGCAATTTCCAATAACTGCTGACAAGCTTGGCTTAAATCCGCCTTCCCATCTAACACCGGCAGCAATTCCGTTGCCCAAGACTCTTCAATGCGATCGAAATCACTGAGCCCATCGGAACAGAGAAGATAGATGCAATCCTCATCAAACACAAAGCGCTTTGTATGGGGATACAGGAGGGAAGAAGGCACCATCCCAAGGGCTTGGGTCAAGGCTCCGGAACTGGAGTGCTGCGTGGCTTCCCGGTAAAGGGTATAGGCTTGGCGGACATCCCGCGACGCAATGTCGTCATCGATCGTGACTTGATAGCAACCTTGGCGCGTAATGCGATAGGCTCGGCTATCCCCGATGTGGGCAATGCAGATCTGGTTGCCGTAGATTAACCCGGTGACGATCGTCGTACCCATCCGTTGCCGTTCTGTCCGTTCCTCTTGGTCATTCCGGGCGCAAATGGCATCGTTGGCCTGACGGATAGCTTTGGCTAGGGCACGTCTTGCACTATCAAAACTGGAAATCGTTTTGTTGCTCACCGTTTCCAAGGCAGTTGCGATCGCCAAGTTAGAGGCAACATTTCCCCCTTCATGCCCGCCAATCCCGTCGCAGACCAAAACCAAGGACTGAGCCGAAGTGTTTAAATTGAGCTCTGTAAAAGTTCCAGCTTCTGGATAACAGGAATCCTCATTACGCTGCCGATTGGGGCCTTGATCGGTCTGCGTAGTAATAAAAATTCGACTACCCGTCCGTTTTACCTGACTAATCTCATGATCCAGAAGATTAATTAATTGATCAAACTCACTGATCTCCTTCTGGATCAAACGCTCACAAAGCCCCGTCCAAAACTTAGGGTTGGCACTAGTTGCAGCCAGTTCTTGCCAAAACTCTCCTAGGTGAGGTAACGTCACTTCTAAGTCCGGTTGATAGAGAATTTCTAACAGATGGATCACCCCTCCATTCACCCGAATTAATTCCGGTTGTAGAAGTGTAGCTGATGCTTTTACCTGGGAAAGGGGTTTCCACAGATCAGCTAGTTGGAGGATCCAGTTTACCTGTTGTAGATGTGAAGCCTGTCCCCATTGTTCGATCAGTTCTGGCATGAGACGTCCCGCCAAGGATTCTCCTGTGGAACTTAGGGTTTGTGCACCATAAACCGCTCCCTCTTCTAGTAGGATGATGGATTCTAGTTCTTGAGTCCGAATAATTCCATAAACCTGGGGGGTTCGGGGTCGATGGGCTAGCAATCGTAGGTAGGTTTCTAGCTTGAGGGAGATGTCCAGCGGAAATTCGGGCGAAAAACCTGGGGTCGTGTCTAGAAGAATTTGCGGGGCAATGACTTGATAGCGATCGGCAACCAACGTTCCCACCGTTAGTTGCTCTGCACCCCCACCCGTTGCCCAAAGGTAGTGTTTAGGAATGAAGGTCTGGCAGCGATCGCAGAAAAGATGATCGTCTGAATTGGGCGCTTTGCAGAACGGATTGGGACATTGGAGGAAAGCGTCTTTGGCCATAGTTGGATGCGATCGCGTGAACAGAAACTTTTCAAGAAGAAACTTCAAAGCGTTAACAGTCAGTTTCGCCTATCGCTTCCTGGAACTACAATGAGCATAAGCATATGTACGCATTTGGTGTTGAGACCTCTATGGCAGAAAGTGATTCTCAAGCTCAAGCCCCGCTGTCCGATCGAGAACTACAGGTGATCGAGCTGGTGGCGGCTGGGTTGACCAATCAGGAAATCGCTGAAAAGCTGGACATTAGCAAGCGCACCGTAGACAACCACATTAGCAATATTCTGACAAAAACCGAGACCGAGAACCGAGTTGCTTTGGTTCGGTGGGCGTTGCAGTGGGGCAAAGTGTGTTTAGACGAGGTGAACTGCTGCACATTACCAGCCTTTAAACAGGGAGAAGGGGCTTAATTGTAGGCATGATAATGTTTTCTGTGAAGAATGATTCGGTGCCTCTGGCGGTTTACCGAGAAATCGCTGCGCACTTAGAGCAAGTAGATGGGGTGGTGGTGGAATGTTTGCCCCAAACAGCACGAGAATTTAACTATTTGCAAAGCCAATTGGGGGGCCTACGGATTGAATTGCCCGATCGACCGGAGACTCAACACCAGGTTGATCACATTTTGGCGTACTATGGCGATCGCTATGGCGCGTGGGAGCGGGGTGACTAGTTAGGCATTGCGCCTGTACCCTGATCACTTGTAATGGGCGTGGCTTCTTACGGAACGGTAATCAGAGACTGAGACATCATGGGTTCTATTCAGGCAATTCGCGGGACACGAGACATTCTGCCCGACGAGGTCAGTACTTGGCAGTTTGTGGAGGCAACGGCGCGCGAAATTCTCAACCGAGCAGCTTTTCGGGAGATTCGTACCCCCATTTTTGAACAGACGGATCTCTTTGCGCGGGGGATGGGAGAAGCCACCGATGTCGTCAGTAAGGAAATGTATACCTTTCTGGATCGGGGAGATCGCTCCCTCACCCTGCGCCCTGAAGGAACGGCGGGGGCAGTGCGATCGTATATTGAGCACGGCTTACAGGCCCAGGGTGGCCCACAACGGCTCTGGTATGTGGGGCCAATGTTCCGCTATGAGCGGCCCCAAGCCGGACGGCAGCGGCAGTTTCACCAGTTGGGCTTGGAACTGCTGGGCAGTGGTGATGAGCGGGCGGATGTGGAAGCGATCGCCATTGCTACGGATATTCTGCAAGCCTTGGGTCTGAAGGATCTAAAGTTTGATTTAAATTCCATTGGGGATGCGAGCGATCGCATTGCCTTCCGCGAAGCCCTAGTCAACTACCTCACGCCCCATCAAGCGGATTTGGATCCCGATTCTCAGGATCGCTTGACCCGCAATCCCCTACGGATTTTGGACTCGAAGGATCAAAATACCCAGCGCATTCTGGACGGCGCACCCAGCATTTTGGATCACCTCAGTCCGGCCTCTAAAGCACGTTTCGATCGGGTACAGCAATTGCTGGCGGATTTGGGCATTGCTTGTAATGTCAACCCTCGTCTGGTGCGGGGCCTAGACTACTACACCCATACAGTGTTTGAAATCCAGTCCGATGATTTGGGGGCGCAGGCGACGGTTTGTGCGGGCGGACGTTATGACGGCTTGGTTACAGAATTGGGCGGGCCAGAGACGCCTGCGGTGGGCTGGGCCATGGGCTTGGAACGATTGATTTTACTGCTACAAAAGTTTCAAGCAGCGCCGATCGGCAAAACAGACTTTTATCTGGTATCCCGAGGAGCCAAGGCCGAGGCTCAGGCGTTACGCATCGCCCAACAACTGCGACAGGCAGGGTTTAAGGCGGAACTGGATCTCAGTGGTAGCGCCTTTGGCAAACAGTTCAAACGCGCCGATCGATCGGGTGCAGCGGCCTGTTTAATCCTGGGGGATGCGGAAGCAGAGAATTGCACAGTACAACTCAAGTGGCTAGCGACGGGGGATCAGAGCGAAATCCCACAATCCGAGATTGCCCAGTACTGTGATGATTGGCGGCGGCTCATTGCCCAAGGGACGATGTAGGGGAATAGCGTACAAGTACAAAGCCCAAAGGCATGGCTATAGGAATCGGGGATGGCGTTGCTTAGCAAATCCCTAGATTCTGGGGGGATTGGGCGCTTTGTCAGCAAAAGGATAGTTGTCCTAGCAATCTTGGTTACAACCCTGAGTATCTAGCCATTAGGTATTTGCCAAGAAATAATATCCCCTCTTCATCCCCCCACCCTTTTACCCTCCTACCCTCCTACCCCCTATCCCAATTGGGATTTTATTTATACGCTGTTCCCTTAGTGTGTGACTGTTCGTGTCTAATCACGAGCGTCTTAATGCTTCTCTATCCTCTGGAAGTCAGCACCATGGCGGTGAGTCTTTTGTGGCGAAATTTTGGATTGTTGAGGCTGAGACGGTTTCTGAGGTTGGGTTCGAGGTAGCGGGGTTCGATCGGGGCGAATCCTAGCTTTTGATAAAACGAGATGGTCGTCGGCAGGCTAGCTAGGTAAATTGGGATCGTGGCTTCTTGGATCAGGGTCTGAATGAGGGCTGCCCCCAGTCCTTTGCCGCGCCAGTAGGGATGCACAAAAACGTCGTAGACTTCGGAGTGGGTGGGATTGAGGTAGAGCTTGGCACAGGCTACAACACTGCCTCGATGTTCAACCACCCAATAGTCTGACCAGTTCACCCAAGGCATGATTACCAGAGTTAACAGCCCTAAGCTCACTAGCAAAATCAGCCAAGCAAAAATGACTCCGGTCGGTTCTGGAATGGTGTAAAGGGCGTAGATGGCGATCGCGATCGCCATTCCCAATCTGAAGTAGCCCCACCCCGTTTCTGGCAGGGCTAGTGTAAGGATGGGATGGGTGATGGATTTGGCTAGAGCCTGGGCAGAGGACGGAGAGGCTGGAGTTGGGGATTGGAAGGCGAAACTTGCGAGGGCACGGGTGAGCTGGGTGATCGATCGTGTATCCCGGCGGTTGGCCGGACGAATCACAAATTCCTGGGGTAAAGCAGAATCAC
Organism: Alkalinema pantanalense CENA528; assembly: GCF_050753345.1. Classification (NCBI taxonomy): domain Bacteria; kingdom Bacillati; phylum Cyanobacteriota; class Cyanophyceae; order Leptolyngbyales; family Leptolyngbyaceae; genus Alkalinema; species Alkalinema pantanalense. Next base: position 25,856 of record NZ_JBLZFX010000044.1, read on the forward strand.
GCATCAAGACTTCCTATCCAACTATCCAGCTCAAGATTCCCGTATGGATAGTTTAGGGGGAGACAGTTCTTCATAGTGCCCGATTTGTAACGCTATCCACCAACTGTCCTAAGGGATTTGCTGAGAAATAATAGCCCCTAATTCACCCATCGACTGGCCCATCGACTGGCCTATCGACTGGCCCATCCACGCAGGATTTTGGATCGGATGCCATTCCCTAGGGTGTGGCTGAGATTCGGGTCACTCGATCGGGCAATATTGCTTAATCAAATGACATATTCTCCCAAAACATGAACTTTTATAACGTTTAGCCATGAACTTTTCTGAAGCAATTCGCCGATCCTGAGAATCTACCGATACTCAACCCGTATGATTGAAGGCGAGTTCATTCTCCCTTTTCAGAAAACTGTTAGGAATCATCTAGCTATGGCTCAATTTGTCAAGGCTTACAACGACGATCCCTTCGTTGGGCACCTCTCCACGCCCGTCAGCGACTCCGATTTTACCCGCGCGTTTATCGGAAACCTGCCCGCTTACCGTAAAGGGCTGTCTCCGCTGCTGCGTGGTCTCGAAGTTGGGATGGCACACGGTTACTTCATCGTAGGACCCTGGACGAAGCTGGGTCCCCTGCGCGACTCTGACTTGGCTGCTTTTGGTGGCTTGGTGAGTGCGATGGCCCTCATCATTATTGCCACGATGGCTCTCTCTGCCCACGGCTTAGCTCGTTTCCAGAATGATGACTCTGGTAGCTCCAGCGAGCTGCAAAGTGCCCAAGGTTGGAGTAAGTTCTCCGGTGGGTTCTTCATTGGTGCAATGGGTGGTGCATTCTGTGCTTACCTGCTGTTGGCCAACATTGGCACGATCGATGACATTTTAAAGGGCGTAGTGAACTACTAACGTCACTCGTTCATTAAGATTGCTTGTCAATTGCATGAAAGCGCAGAGGTCTGACTTGTCACCAAGTCTGGCCTCTATTTTTATGCTGTTTTTGGGCTGTTTTTGGGCCAGATGAGTGTGTCTAGGCTGATTATTTATCCCACTTTCGTTCCCTACGGTAGACTGTAGACCAAGCTACCCCTATTGCATGGATACGATCTATGGCTGGACAAGAAACAACCTGGGATTTTCTGTTACAGCAGGAGGGTGATCGATCGTGGTTACCCTTGGAATCGCCGGATGTGGAGATTCTGGAGGGGCGCTATCGGGTCTTGGTGCGATCGACTTTCAAAAATGCCGATATTGAACTGCGGATCACCCACGAAGCCACGGAGGAGGATCCGCCCAAACGTCGTACCCAGCGCCGCCATAGCCGCACCAATGCCGATGGTCTGATGGTGGTTATGCCCTTTACGATGCTGCAACCGGGGGTATGGGAACTGCATTGCAGCAGTGGCCTCATGACGGATTTGATCGGGGCGAGTTGTCAATATTCCGTGCAGTTGCATGTATTGCCTAAGGAATCGGAGATTGGTGGTGAATGGGAGCCGGATTGGGCCCAACCTGCGGCGGTGGCGGAACCTGTGCAGTCCGAAATAGAAGATTCTTCCCCGGTGGCCGACCTGAGTAATGCGCGACCTGGAATGGATGAAGAAGCGGCACTGTTCGCAGAATTGGGGTTGCCAGAGGTCGATGATCCGATCGGGGACGTGGTTCCTGAGGATGCAGCTTTTGGAGGGACGATCGACCAAGTTCTGGATTACGACAGCGAGATCATCGCAGATCAGCCGACTTTAGCAGCGAATTTAGAGGCGGAGTTAGATTTAGAAACATTTGACTTAGACGACTTGGCAGGGGAATCGGGACTGGAACCGGACATTGCCGACATAGCTGCCGACATAGCTGACAACATAGCTATTGATGTGCCGACCGATGTGTCTAGCGACCGATCCGTTGATGTCTCGACCAATGCACTGGCTGATGGTGTGGCGGATGTCAAATCTAGCTCGGAACCCAGTTTAGATAGCTTACTGGATGAGCTAGAGTTTGCGCCCTTGGAGGAGATTTCTGTCCTAGAGCGATCAACCACGGCGACGGCAGAGGGAGAAAGCCAGCTTGGGGCATTGCCGACGGATGCGGATCTGGGACTCGATCTCAAAGATTTCCCTCTAGATAATGACGATGTCTGGGCTGCTCCGATCGCCGAAGATCCCCAGGAGCGTGCTGCGATCGCTGCGATTCCCGAAAATAGCGCTGTGGTAGGCTCGGCGGGCCTGTCAGAAATGGGCCTGTCAGAAATGGGCCTGTCAGAAATGGGCCTGTCAGAAATGGGCAGTGAGTTGCCTCCGGTAGAAGTGATCCTGCATCCGGACACCTATGAAATCAGTGTGGGACAAAGTCTCCAGCTTGCGGGGCAAGTCACTACGGAGCCACTGATGACTTCCGAACGGTCGGAGACCACTGCCCTGATGAATCTGGATGCTCAAGTGGTGCTGCGGGATCCCCAAACGGGGGAGATGGTAGTGAATTGGGAAGACGCCTTGCCTGTGGAAACGCTGCCCCAGGATTTCCTGCTGGTGGTAGCCATGCCCACGCCACTGGCGGCGCAGCTCTTGTTAGGGGAACTGGTGTTGCGCGATCGCCTTAGCCAGACGACCTTGGCCACCCAAAGCTTTACGGTAACGGCGGCGCTGGAGGATCTGCTGGCGTCGATCGCCACGGAGATTACGCCCGATCTGTTGGAACCGACGATCGAGCCGGAACCCACTGGGCCAGACTTGGATTTGGCGTTTTTGGGCTTGGTGAATCAGGGGCCAACGGTGCCCGATTTCACGGCCAGTCCAGGACAAACCCTGCCGCCGCAACTAAAGCAACCCAGCGATCATGAATCCAGTGAACGCAAGGCGATCGAACTGCCGCCGTTGCCCCAGCCTGTTCAACCCGCGACTGAAACGGAAGAAGCTGATGAGCTTCTCGGTCTGTTTGATGATGATTTATCGATAGATGATTTACAGCTCGAGGACTTTGACGAGGACTTGCTGGGTGGGTTGGCCACGGAGGAAGCGGGTTCTGATCGGGATATCTTGCGGGCTGAATCGCCTTCGGTGGAATTGATTCCGCCGCCGCCGGAATTTTTTGCGGAGTTCGATCGGGAACCTACAGGCTTAGAAGGGTTGCCGGGTGAGGATTTGGATCAATTGTTGACGGAAGATTTATTCCAGCCAGATGTGACAGGGCGAGGGGCTGCCTCCGATGACCTGCGATCGGATGCGGTTGAAGATATGGCCTTCGATAATCCCTTTGCGGATTCATTGGTGGATTCTCTGGTGGAACCGGATGAACTGTTTTCGGGCACGTTCCAGGGTTGGGAAGATGCGGAAGATGCGCCCCATCTAGACGGGTTTGACAGTTTGGATGCGTTAGACGCCTTTGAGGAGGCCAATACGATCGAGGTGACGGCGGCTCGGTTGCCCGATGAGTTTGAAGCGCTGAATTTGGACGATCGGTTTATGGATCGGTTGGCCAGTTTTGCTGAGGAAACGCGGGCGGAGGATGCAGCGGCGACGCCCCCGGAACCCGCTGGGCCGATCAATCCCTTTGTGACGCCATCGCTGGGGAATCCTGAGGCGGTGAGTGAATCGGTGGTGATGGATGAACTGCCAATTTTTGCAGTGCCGTCTACGGGAACGGATACGCCGGAGAATCCGCTGAAGTTGCCGGAGGATGAGGCGGTTCCGGTGCCACAGTTGGAGGTGGAAGTGGTGACGGAAGTGGTGGCGGGGCAACCGTTGTTGGTGAAGGTGAAGCTGCCGAATTTGTTACCCAAACTATATGTCAAGCTGTGGATTAACGATCGGCAGACTCGGACGTTGTTGGATGGGCCGCGCTATTTGGTGGATTTTGTGCCCAATGCCCAAGGGGAGTTGGAAGCGACGACGCAGTTGACGGTGCCGCTGGGCAGTTTGGAAATTCAGTTGGAGGCGATTACGATCGAAACAGCGACTAAGCGAGAAAGTTATAAAACGTCGGCTTCATTACCCGTGGTGCCGCCAAATTTGCCCGATGTGTCCTTCGATGATTTTGGGTTTTAGTCAGGGAGCCATGGGAGTTCCACAGGTGTGGACGCGATCGCGGGGGTTCGTTAGGCTAGGGGCGATCGGGGTTTTGATTGCGCTGGTGGGCTGTGGGTCGCGACCTAGCTCCGATGCCCATTTACAATCTGCTTCGAGGGCTGCGATGGTGAAGTCTGAAGCGTCGGGTGCGGGGGCTGCAAAGCCTGCTAATCCCTCTGTTGTGCAGTATTCGACGCGGACGATCGAGGGGGCGATCGTGCATGTGGTGGCGGTTCCGGCGGGTCGGGGCTGGGTGGTGAGTCCGGCGCTGGCGGAGACGGTGCAGCCGATCGAGGATTTTGTGAAGCAGCAACCGGGGGCGATCGCGGCGATTAATGCGGGGTTTTTTGATCCAGAGAATCAGGGTTCGACTTCGTTCGTAATGCGGGGGCGGCAGTGGGTGGCCGATCCGAGGCAGAATCGGCGGTTGATGGAGAATCCGTCGTTGCAACCCTACTTGCCGCAAATTCTCGATCGCAGTGAGTTACGGCGGTATCGCTGTGGCGGGGCGGTGCCGGAGACGCAGTATGAGATTGTGCGCCATGGGGCGGTGGTGGCGGTGGGTTGCGAACTGCTGGAGGCAATCGGGGCGGGGCCGCAGCTTTTGCCGCAGTTGACGGCGACGGAGGAAGGCTTTTGGGCGGAACGGCAGGGGCAGGTGATCCGGGATGCGATCGGGGTTGAGGGACGGAATGCGCGAAGTGCGATCGGGTTGGCGGCGGATGGTCGGGTGTGGTTGGTGATGGTGGCGCAGAGTGAACCAACCGGGGGCGTCTCGTTGCGGGGGTTGGCGGATTTGTTGCGATCGTTGGGGGCCGATCGGGGGTTGAATTTGGATGGGGGCACATCATCGGCGCTCTATTTTCAAGGCCGGAAGTTTGAAGGGAAAGTGGATGAAAACGGTCGATCGGCCAGTCGGCCTGTGAAGTCGGTTCTGTTGGTGAAACCGGAGAATGATTAGGCGAATGCTAAAGGTTATGGAATCTAAGTGTCGCACTTGAACATTCAATGTGAGCTAATGAAGAAATTAATACAAAATTTTCCCTGTTTACGTCAAATTAACTAGTATTAGTTTACTAAACTGACCAATACACCATGTTCAGTAAGGATCAATCAACTATTTGGAGCAGTGCTATGAATTTGGTTTACACCCTATGTCAAGTGCAGTGTCAAGCTTCTAAGTTAGAAGTAATGGAGTATTTGTTTCAGTCTGTTAATTCTGCTCAGCCGAATTTAGATTGTGAAATACTCATAAATATGATTTCTACATTGAAACAAAATTTGCTTAGAGATTCCGAGAAATGTCTTGACTTACTCTTAAAGACAACATCTCCAGATGATCTAACTCGAGCTACTCGAACTCTAAGAAGTACAGTTATAAGTGTGAATAATTTGCTAATCAAAATGAGCAGTGGGCTCACTACCCCGGAAACGATTGTTCTAAAAGAAATTCTAATGAATATTATTACTTCATTGATGGCAATAAATTCAGATCTAGAAGCTCAATCGGAAACATCAATTAATTTATTGAGTAATTGGTCTATAGAAAATCAAGCTTCAAAAAATGATATTGATATTGAATTGGAGCAGATGAAGATTGCAGTTTCATCATCCGAATCCATGCTCGGACAGCTAAGGCAAAAATGCATGGGAAATACTGAACAAGTTGAACGATTAATTCAATATGAGCTTCAGAAAAATCCTCAGATGAGTCGAGATGATGCTATTCAATCTGCAATTATCAGATGGGAGCTTGATAACCTCTAGATAATTATTCTGAAGATTTTTATTAAATCAATTTGTTGCAACTGTTCCACTCTAAGGTCATTCAAATCAGTAATTTGGGTAAGTCATCCTGCATCGCGGGGGAAAAAAGTATGGCGTGTCTAATCGTCTACCCTCCAGCAATTCCTGAAATTCGTGATTCATGGTCGATCGATCTATCCGCTGTTCTGTGTGTAATTGTGGCAATGCAATCTAATAATATTTGTTCACAACGCTTGTAAGCCTACTATCTTCGCTGTAGTATTGGGTACCTAATTTTAGTTTCGCGTTCGAAATCATGACTGTCCAGTACCTCTCTGTCAGAGAAACCTCGGAACTCTTAAACTGCTCAGAACAATATGTTCGTCAGCTACTTCGAGACGGGGAAATCAGTGGTGAGAGGATTAGCAGTCGGTGGATTGTCGCCTCAGAATCTGTTCAGAACTATCGCGTCAAAGGAGAACAGGTTAGTCTAAGCATTCCTGATCATGGCCGACGATCGTTTAGCAAACCCAATCTGAAAGCTTTAAGTTTTTTTTCTGGCTGTATGGGGCTGGATTTGGGGTTGGAAAAAGAAGGTATCAAGGTATTGCTGGCTTGCGAAATTGATGCCGCTGCCCGAAAAACGATCGAGCTCAATCGACCAGACATGGCGCTGATTGGGGATATTCGGGATTACTCTGCCGCAGAAATTCGAGAAAAGGCAGGATTGGGGCCGACGGATGAGATTGATGTCATTGTGGGCGGTCCTCCCTGCCAAGCTTTTAGCAGTGCGGGCAAGCGTCAAGGGTTCAATGATGAGCGGGGCAATGTCTTTTTAACGTTTATCGATTTAATCACTGAACTGCGGCCAAGATTTGCAGTGATTGAGAATGTGCGGGGATTGTTGTCTGCGCCGTTGCAACATAGGCCGCATGAAATGAGAGGGAAGAATTTCCCTGCCCTATCTCAGGATGAACAACGGGGCGGGGCGTTGCTGTTTATTACACAAAGGCTAAAAGCGGCTGGGTATAGTGTTTCTTTTAATTTATACAATGCTGCTAATTTTGGCTCTCCCCAGCAACGAGAACGGGTGGTGATTGCTTGTAGCCGGGATGGTGAAAAACTACCCTATCTCACACCGACGCATTCAGAGAAAGGTTTATACGATCTGCCACCTTGGACAAGCTTACGAGATGCGTTAGCGGGTCTACCTCAGGATGGGCATCATTTTGTGAAGTTTCCTGAAAAACGGCTCAAGTATTATCGACTGTTAAAGCCTGGACAATATTGGCGAGATTTGCCGGAAGCGTTACATCAAGAAGCGCTAGGGGCTTCCTATCATGCGGGCGGTGGGAAAACGGGATTTTACCGTAGGCTGGCTTGGGATAAGCCTGCCCCAACGTTGGTGACTCATCCGGCGATGCCTGCGACGGATTTGGCGCATCCAGAAGAGGATAGACCCCTGAGTATTGAAGAGTATAAGCGTATTCAAGAGTTTCCCGATGATTGGACGATCGCGGGCACTTTGCTTGATCAATATCGACAGGTGGGGAATGCGGTTCCTTGTTCGTTGGGACGGGCGATCGCGAGAATGTTATTAACGCATTTGAAGGGTGAAATGCCGATCGTTTATCCAGATTTTCCCTATTCCCGCTACCATAAAACTGATGATGTGAGTTGGATGAGTGAGGTCGGTTGTCTGGAAGATGCATCGGTTCAGCAACTCTCGCTCAATTTAGTTTGATGCATCTGACTGCTTGATCCAAGGATTGTTGGCTTCGATCGCGAGGGCATTGGGGTTTTTGATCAAAACCTGCTGAACGAAGGTAATGAAATTTGCTTCTGAGAAGCGATCGGTTTGGTAGCGATCGTTGAAATAAGACCAGCGGTAGGAGCCTGTGCTGGCATTTACTCGATACCATTTGTCGATCGGCTGGTTAATTCTGACTCTGGAGGAGGAACTGTTTTCTGAGTTGCTACGGTTCTTGACCTGTAAGAGAGAGCCGTCAATATTGCAAAAATCAACATGTCGAACGGATTCGCCCCAACAGCAGTACCAACCATAATCAGCGAGTTGTTCAGCTAAAAATTCTTCTAATAGCAGTCCTTGAATATTTTCGGCGGACATGGATAGCCGATGGGCGTATTGGATCTGATCAAGCTGCTCTGGTGTGAGTTCTGTTAATCGGGTGTTGATGATGATGTTAACGATTGGATCAGCGATCGTACCTGGAAGTTTTGAGATTCGTTGGGAAATTCGATTGTTATAGCTATCATTATATTTTTCGAGCCACGTTTGAGCGAGTATTTCTGGCGTGGTTGCTTTTAGTCTGGGAGAGAGTCCTGGGTTTCTGTAACAGGCGGTTAGAATGGTGCGATGGGCTTCTTGTAGATGCTGATGTTGTTGAGAGAATGCGTCTTCAAAAATTTTTAAAAACTGTTGTTCGGAGGTTGAAGCGTTAATGATGGCGTCGAAGTTTACAGACATCAACGATTTTCCTGTTGGACGTACAAACTATGAAACGGAAACGTCCATCATTGTACGCACCAATCCTGATTCTCGGTGCTTTAATTAAACGATCGAAGAAATATAGAGTTTGTTACAAAAATGACTGGTTGGACTATTGAACAAGCGCAACTACTGCAATCCCAAGTAGAGTAAAGGTAAGTCACGATCGCTCTCCGAAAATCACAAAAGCTTCGATCGCAGGTTAATTCCTACTAAGTCGATCGCCTGTGTTTAATCCTCCTAAATTCTAGTTAACAAGAGCGACTTTGTCGTATTGCCTTAAACGTTCGATCGTGTGGTTCATTTCCCAATCTCTAATGGTCGATCGCGTGGCTTTAAAGAGGAAAACTATCGCCCTGCGTGGAGGATGGCGGCGGCGGTGAGATCGAGGCTGGGAAAGGTGGGGGACTGGATACGATCGCTGCCCTGGAAGGTGGTGAAGTGGTAAGTGCCATCGGTGAGGGTGCCCACTCGTACCCAATTGCGGGTAGCATCAACCTGCCACATTTCCGGGATACCCCGTGCGGCGTATTCTTTGGGTTTACGATCGTAGTCGCGTTTGTAGTTATCGCTGGTTTCGGGGCCTGGGGAGACGATTTCGACGACGATGAGGGGGGTGGGGTCGCTGAGGCGGAGGCAGGATTCTTTGCGGCCATCGTCCAGGGCGGCGGCGGACTGTTCGGAATGGATGATCAGGTCGGGATCGCGGGCGGTGACGTGATAGCTGTCAACTTGCAGGAGATGTTTGAGGCCGAAGCGATCGATGGCTAAGCCTAGGTCACGGAAAGCCAGGATGAGAAACACTGCAATCCAGGTGTTGAGCGGACTTTCGGCCCCCATTGCGATCAGAACTCCGTCTTCAAGCTCGTAGCGGGTGTCGGTGTTGTCGTCATAGTGCAGGAATTCCTCTAGGGTTAGGGATTTCGGTTGGGCAATGCTCATGGGGAATCTCCTTTGCTTGCACCGGGATGGCTTTATTGTAAGGGGTCGGTTTATGTAACCGTAAGTGATAGAGCTATTGCCCTGCGTGGAGGATGGCTTCGGCGGTGAGATCTAGGGTTGGAAAGGTGGGGGAAAGGATACGATCGCACCCTTGGCAGGCGGTGAAATGATAGGTTCCATTGGTGAGGGTCCCGATCTGAACGGTGGCGCGATCGGGGTCGATGATCCAATATTCTGGGATGCCGCGTTCTGCGTATTCGCTGGGTTTTTCTTGGTAGTCTCTGGCCCAGGATGTTTTGTCTGTGAGGCTGTTGGAGACGACTTCGACGACGAGGAGCGGGGCAGGACTGTTGGCCGATAGGATTCTACCGTCTTGCAGAATGGCGGCTTGGGAAGCCTCGCTATGGATAATTAGGTCGGGTTGGCGAGCGGTGGCTTTGGTGGAGTTTGTGGCGATCTGGTGACCAATGACGATGCGGAAGTAGGGAATGCCTTGGTTTAGGAAAATGGAGAAGAGATAACTCGCGATGAGGGGATTTAGCGGATGTTCAGCGCCCATTACAACCAGTGCTCCGTCTACCAGTTCGTAGCGGGTGTCAGTGCCGTCGTCATAGTGCAGGAATTCCTCTAGGGTTAGGGATTTCGGTTGGGCAATGCTCATGGGGAATCTCCTTTGCTTGCACCGGGTTGATTTCTATTTTACTACCCGATCGCGGAGGCCGATCTTGATAGATCATACGTTCTAGTAGTCTGCGCTTACGGGTGCTGAATGATACGCAAAAAAGCGTTTTTAAATACGGATTGACAGAGCCACTATTTCTTCGTAGGGTAGTTTCTCATAGCGATCGCCATGGACATCCTTCTTTCGCGAGACGGTTTGTACGAAGCATGGGGTCGCTGGGTTCCAAAAATTTAGGCCACTACCTGGGATTGCGCCAACAACCCCAAGTAGCTATTCCCCCTCGCTGGTTCAGGCAGCAAGGCGGCTTGTTGAGGATTTTAGCATCCGACCGAGCCACTCTTGTTTGTGATGTCAAACGGGGTGGCTCTAAATTTTTGGGCTTCTTAAGACCCACCCTTCGGGAAGCAAGCCACAGCCCCGGCCCTTCTCCCAGACTAGGAGCAGGGAGCAATGCAGCAGGGATGGGATTCACTACATCAAGGAGAAGCTCAATATGTGTTTTACAGGTTCTAGCGATCGGAGCGATCGTTCAGTTCAACATGGCCCACAACGGCTGCAGATCCACTTAATCGGTCATCCAGAATTCATTCAGGACACGATTAATCAATTGCATGCCCATCGGATCGCGGATAGGATTCATTGGAGTCAACCCATGCCGATCGTGCATTCCGACGGCCAATACATCAGCATCCTCAGCCGCGAACGTCAGCGTTAAACCTTGAATCGTCATATGATCGGAAGTAAAAAGTAAAAAGGTAAAAGGCAAAAGTAAAGACAATAAAGAAAAAATGAGAAGTGGACTATGATTAATGATGCTTAGTGATTAAGGCTACTCAAAGCATCTATTGTTACTTTTGCCTTTTTACTTTTGCCTTTTTACTTTTGCCTTTTTACTTTTGCCTTGCCCCCAATTAACCCTGTTTGAAAATCTCAAGTATCCCAACTGGGGCTTAATCGTTCGGTTCGCTCCGAAAAAGCTGCCTGACTCTGATGGAAAACTAATTCAGCAGGCAATTATAAAACAGATCAACTTATAACACTGCTGACGCTTATGTCTGCACCCATTCCAAATTTACAAACCCTTTTTCCCCATAATGCCACCTACCCAACTGCCCTAAAAAACTGTGCTGCTTTTAAAACTGCGCCACCGCTGACTGCGATCGGCAATCCTGATTTGCTCTTCCAAAATTCCGTCGCTCTCTTCTGCTCCATCAAATGCCCCGGTGATCTCATCCTTCAAACCTACGACCTTGCTCAAGCGTTGCGAGATGCTAATATTCCCGTTATCAGTGGGTTCCACACGCCGATCGAGCAAGACTGCCTCAAAATTTTGTTGCGGGGCACCCAACCCATCATCCACTGTCCTGCCCGCAGCCTCCACACCCTGCGCCTTTCCCCAGATCAACAGCAGGCGATCGCCGATCATCGCTTACTGTTGCTTTCCCCCTTCAAGGCCAACTATGCTCGCGCTACGGCTGCCCTGGCTGAGAAACGGAATGCCATGATTGGCGCGATCGCGCATAGGATCTTGATTACCTACGCCGCCCCGAACAGCAAAACCCTAGCCTTAGCTAAAACCCTGATGGCAGCAGGAAAATCTGTCGCGACTTTTGCTAGCTCTAGTAACCCCTTGTCACAGGAGCAAGGCATGGTGACGCTGGATATTAATAACGAAAAACTCGACCTGATCACAACACTGCTATAAGCATCGGCAACCATCTGCCTGTTGTCCCCTACAATCCGCGAATTCTTTCATGATCGACATAGTACAAATAATCTAGTGCATCCTGGGCTGCTTTACGGACTGCTGGATCGGGATCATGCCTGACCACTTCCTCGAGTAATAAAGCGCTGCCTGGTACGTCTGCCCCGATCGCGCCCAACGCCGCAACCACGCTGATACGAACACTGGGAATCTTATCCTTCAGCAGAGGGGTGAGTTCAGGCACTGTAGACTTCGCTGCATCGCCCATTGCGCCTAATACTTCAGCCGCCTGACTGCGCGTCTCTGGATTATCATCTTTTAACTGAGTAATCAGTTCGGGGATGAGTCCTGTGGCTAAATCTTGTTTTCCCATGTAACCCAGTGCGATCGCTGCACCATAACGACTGTTCCGATCTGACTCTTGCAGCAGCGGCTGGATAGCTTGCAGTACTTTCGCTATAACCTGGGAATCAGGCTGCCAAAACTCCCGCATCGTTAGTTGATATATCGCCTGAGCCGCACTCTTCCGGATGGGAGGATGGGGGTCTTTTAGGAGGTCGGTGAGGGAAGGAATGATGGCAATTTTGGCGGGTTCGTCAAGACGATCGATGTTGTAGACGGCGGTGCTACGGGTTTCGGGGTTAGTGTCGCGTAGCTGCGAGAGAAGAAGTTGCGGAATGGCTTCTGTGTTCAGCCAGTCGGACTGTTCGGTAACCGCCGCTGGTGCATTGGAAGGAGCGGCTTGCACCGGGGTGACAAATGGGATAACGAATGGGATTAAGAGGCTGCAAAAGCAAAGGAGTAGGGTACGTTTCATGGTGATTATGGGGGATGGCGATCGGCTCATTCAATTGCCCTAATCAAGTTCATCAAGGATTGAGGTAATGGTGAAAATGGGCGTCAATTCCCCGATCAACTTAAACGATCAGCAAAAGTATAGATTCTGGTACATCCAGCGATTCAGAGCTTATGCAGTCGATCGCTCATCTGTGTGAATCAAGTCCAACGTAAGCTGAGATGTTCCCTACCCACCGCACGCTAAATTCTCCACCGCAGTTTAGGTGAAGATTGTTCAGAAGATCGTAAGAGATTCGATCGTGCTTAGGGATTTGCAAAGAAATAATATCCCCTCTTCATTCCCCTACCCTCCTACCCTTTTACTCTCCTACCCCTACCCAATTGGGATTTTATTTATGCGCAGTTCCCTTAAATCCGCTTCCAGAACTGCACCTGTTCCCAGAGCAACTCCCAAGAAAACTCTTGCTTCCGTTTCGCCCGCCGCGACAATGTCCGGAAACGTCGGCGATTTTCCCGCACGATCGCCACATCTTCCAGACTCGCATCCTCAATGATTTCTTCCTTCTTCGGCTCTTCTTTAATCTCCCACCAAAAAATGATTGTTCCAGAAGCCACTCCCCCGATCGCCCCTAGCAAAATACTGAGCGGCACTGCATATCCCAACACCCAAAACACCAGCAGAAAAATCAGCCAAACCTGGATGCCAGCGGAGAACCCTTTCGATACAGCATCATTTGGTGGGAGAGCCATAGTTAAATACGAGCCACAGACTAGAGATTTGCTAGCTCTAATTGTGCCTTCAGATCCTCAGTTGTGCTCACCGATTTTACGAATGCCTGCTCAGAATCTGTGAATGCCTCAAAGGACTGGCCTTCCAACACTGCCACCGTCGCGTCAGCAATATCCCCCGATCGGGCGGCTACCCGCTCCCGCAGGACGTCCATCGGCGCTTCACAGGCCACGATCGTCAAGGGAATCCCCGCCGCCTGGGTTTGCTCGATCACCGCCTGCCGCAAGGCCACCCGATCGTACTTCGCATCCAGAATCACCGGTTGCCCCTGGGAAGCCAACAGCAACGCCAACTCCAGCAGTCGATCGTAGGTCTTCTGGGTCATTTCCGGCGTGTAAATCTCATCGCTGCCCCGCTGCTCCACGGGAATTCCGGCTAACTGCTTGCGCACCGCGTCCGATCGTAGGTGGATCGCCCTGTGCTGCCGTGCGATCGCCTTTGCCGTCGTGCTCTTGCCCGATCCCGACAGTCCCGCCATCACGATCACCCGACCCTGGGTCGCCTGGGTGTAGTCGTAGGCCAATCGATAGTAATCCGCTGCGGTTGTGGCTGATGCTTGCTTCACGTCTTCGGGAATCGCTGGATCGTCCAGCAGAAACGAAGTCACCTTGGCCCGCACGTAGGCTTGGCGGCTTAGGTACAGCGGCAACACCTGCACGCCCTCGTAGTCCCCCGTCTGCTCTAAATAGGTATTCAGCAGTAGGTTGGCCCAATCCGATCGACCTCGCGCATCCAAGTCCATGCAAACAAAGCCGACATCATACATCGTGTCCACAAACCGGAAAGGCTCATTGAACTCTATGCAGTCAAACAACAGCATTTCGCCATCCCAGCAGGCAATGTTGCGCAGGTGGATGTCCCCGTGGCACTCGCGAATTTTGTCCGCTGCCATGCGATCGGTAAATACCGCCGCCCGATCGTCAAAAAAGCGATCGGTATAAGTTTTTGTGGCGTCCCACTGGGCCTGGGTTTGCGCCCGATCGATGTATCCTTCGCTCTGGGCGTAATTTTCATCAAATGCCTGCCGCACTTTTTCCACCGTGCCAAAGCTGCGGATATAGTCATTGGTCGTGGATTGGGCGTGAAAGGCCGCTAAGCGCTTTGCCAGGGCTTCGATGTCGCTTTCTGTCAGTTCCCCGCGATCGAACCTCTCGCTCAGCAGCGTCTCCTGGGGAAACTGCACCATCTTCACGGCATATTCCACGACCTCACCCTCGCTTCCCAGGTGAAATGCTTCCCCCGACTGCGCGACAGGCACCACACCCAAGTACAACTTCGCTGCACCCCGTTGATTCAGCCGCACTTCCTCTTGGGCAAAATGCTGCCGTTTTTCCAGCGTCGAAAAGTCCAGAAACCCAAAATTCACAGGCTTTTTCAGCTTGTAAACGAAGTCCCCCGTCAGCAACACATAGGAAATGTGGGTCTGCACCAGTTGGATCGGCTCCTTCACCGGATGGGGATAAAACTCCGGCTTCAGCATCGCTTGAATCACCGCAGGCAGCGCAGCTTCACTCATAATCAATTCTCTCGTGGGTTCCGCAAAACATACCACCAAGGGTCGCCTTGGCTCTACCTAAAATACCGGAATTTCTGCCCCTGTGCGGGGTCTCCACAGAAGATTCATCTTGTCAGAGCCGCGATCGACCTATGCCCAGCTTCTCCAACGGCTTGCCCGACAAAAAAGGCGCTCCTCAGAACGCCCTCAAGTCATCAGGTTATGTCGATGAAAGTTGTGAATGAAAGTTTTTCATTGCCATCACGGATTTGGTGTGGCTCACTGAAACCGACAATTGCTCGCTGCCTTAGATGGAAAGCCCCAACTTCAGCCCCAACGCTGCATGAACCACGAGTAACACCATGATCGCACTGCCTAAATAAGCGTGAATGTTCCGGGCACCTTCCACACCTTTTTTGATGCCGAAGAAAGAAATGGCCCCATTCGTCATCAGTAACGCCACCACTAGCGTACCCGTAATAAAGTGGGGGCTTTCCAAAATGGGTTTACCCTGCATGACCAGCGATAGAACCCCGCCGGTGTAGCCCATGGCGATAAACATCGTCATAAAGGGTGCAGTTTTGCGGTGCAGTTGGCGATTTTTATCAACCACTTCTTCGTCGGTGGAGGTGCGAACTTTCCAGCCTGCTAGGGCTACGGCTCCACCCATCACAAATGCTACAATCCCCATCATCACAGGATGGCCCCAGTGAACGATCGGTTCTGGTGTATTAAACGAAGCAAACCAGTCCGCGATCGGCTGGAGCTTTTGGGCTAACTCATCTCCAAAGGCCATTGTGTTCTCCTCTTGTCTTCTGCGTCAATCTTGTCTTCTGCGTAACACTCAGAATCCACCACCATCAGGGATAATCCTGGGAAGTGTAATTCATCCCTTGTATTGTATCCATTTCTAAAAAATATTGAATCTATATCGAGTTGATCGATTTTAGGCGCAATATGATGAATTTATCTATTGTTTGCAATGTCTCCCATGGCGTCTCCCACTGTATTAATGGATTGCATTAATCAATTGCATGGATGGATAGAGTGTGACGGCTCACTTCCGGAGCTTGCAACTTGACGAAGTTTGTAAAAAGAGTTAGCCTGTAGTTATCAAACAGAGTCCAAACCTAGGATGTTAAGAGCATTTTGGGCTTTTGGGGAGGACAAAGTTTATGAAGTACTTCTTGATGCGAATTCCTGACATACCAGACACTTAGCTAATTTCAATTGAGATTACAGTTGAGATTATAGCTTTTCTAAGATTGCAGCTTACTTAAGATTGTGACTGACCTGGGGTTGCGACTGACTCCAGTTGTAAAGGGTTCAGCTTTTCTGGCGGCAGCGGCTATGGAGGATTCTATAGCTTGCCTTTGGTGCATCTCGACCGTGGGTTTGATGCATTCATTGCACTATCATTGCAACTGTACTAAAATTTCACGCTGGAAACCTAGATTTCTGTGTGCAAATTTTTCTGGATTTTTCCCACTAACTATTGCTTTTACCATTAAGGAAGCTATGGGCTTCACGTAGTATTTTTTTTGATTTGTGGTTGCCGACGGCTAGGTTTTAAACCTTGCTTCAGCATTGTATCTAATGTCATATTTCGTGAATGAAAAGAATGTTTTTCGTTGCGAAAATATTGTGCATTTTTGTTTGATTTTTTGATTTTTTGATTTATTCAATCAATCCTTTTATGTTGATTCAATCGCTTAGCCATGCGACGCTGCATGGTGCAATTTCTGTACTCGATCGAACGTTCCCCAGTAAAACTATTTTTGAACAAATGAGCCTACGGGCTTGTTTAAACCGAGATCAATTCATCTATCGCTTAGGTTTCTTGATTGCGGGGGTGCAGCAATTAAACTACTGGGTGGCCCTAGACGATCGTGGTTCCCAGTCCTCCTCTGATCTACACAATTCAGCCGTAATGGGCATGATTGGCCTCTACAACCATCAGGAAGATGCCGACGAAGCTCTGTGGATTGCTATGTTCTGCGTTGATCCAGCCTATCGTGGGCAGGGAATTGGGAAAGATCTGCTGAATTTTGCCATTAATAAAGCAAAATTGGCGGGCAAACGCTACCTTCGCCTCTATACCTCCACGGATCCCAACGAAGCCAAGGCCCAGACAATTTACGATAAAGTCGGTTTCCGCATCATCGATCGCCGCCCTATCCCCGGAGAGTCCTGCGATCGGATTTATCGAGAGATGGATTTACAACTGGATGCACTCCGAACAATCTACCCCAGCACCCAACTGCAATCCTACCCCATCAATCCCCTCTGGGTGCGGGCATTGCTGCAACTGCCTTAATGCCAAATCTGGGATTATAGCTATGGCAACGGGCTGGGCATGGTCTCAGGGTTCTGGGCGGTAGGTGGGGACGCTCAATCGTTGGGATCGGGATGATTTCTGTTGGTTCTTGTTGAGTGCGGCAACTCAGAGCGGGTTGTGTTTGCATGAGACGACGTATTTTGTCTACGATCGCGACCATGTGGCGCTAGAGTTCACGGGCAATCGTGTGACGCGCTATCTGTATGGGCCAGGGGTCGATCAGGTCTTGGCGCAGCAGGTGGGCGATCGGACGGATTGGTTCTTGGCGGATCATTTGGGTTCGACGAGGGCGTTGATTGATAATAGTGGTGTGATTCAGAAAAGCTTTACCTACGATGCGTTTGGTAAGGTGGTGGGTGAGTCGGGCAATGCGGGGGTGGATACGCGGTATCGTTTTACTGGACGGGAATGGGATGGGGAATCGCAACAGTATTACTATCGTGCTCGGTATTACGATGCCAATACGGGACGGTTCATTGGGCAAGACCCGTTAGGATTCGCAGCAGGCGATAGTAATTTGTATCGCTATGTCGGGAATAGTCCTGTCATGGCGACTGACCCTAGTGGAATGGTTTCCAAAGAAGTTGTTGCACTGATAGAAGCTTCAGTTCGTAGACCAGGAAAACCCACGATTGCGGCCTATCATGAAAAATTTAAGAATTATGAGGAAGCCTTACTCACTGCAACTAATTGGTTTTACATTATTTCAGACCGAAATAGTCGAAGACAGCCTCCAAGCAATTTACCGTGGCTTCTCGTGGGTAAGATTAAGAATGACTTTGGTTTTGTTGTACTTCGTCCCTACGGCACACAACCTCGTGAGGATACTGGCCGCAAAGACCCAACGATTGAATTTCAGCCAGAAGGTAAAAAGAAAGTTCGGCAATATCCAGAAGGAGCCATGGGAGTAACAGAAGTAAAATTTGAATATAAAGAGAAAAAGGATGATGATGGAAATAAGCCTTGTCCAGTCCTTTATCCTAAGGATGAACCTGAGTTGGTCAACGGTAGACCTAAAATGCCATTTCGACTTCCTGAGATTCCACTGCCTAATATTCAATTACCTGATCAACTCCCTCCCATTCCGATTCCATTACCGATTCCAAGACCTGAATTCTAATGGCATTTAACTAAGGCCATTTGTTAGGAGACTTTGAATGATCCATGCATTATCGCAAGAAGAGTACGACACCATTCTTCAACCCTTAGAGAATCAACTGACTCATCGCAGCATTGTTGATAATCAATACTATGAAGTCTACATGACCGATGCACTGCCCGATCGGAAATTAGTCTATCCCTGTGTATATGAACTTGCCGAAGATTGCCTTGCTGCTTTAGAAGCAACCTTTCAGCACAATGGAACAGGGGACTTCTACCTAGATATTAGCCGTGTTTGGGAATATCGTAATAAGCTGGGTGTGATGGAAAAGCTGCCCCAGTACTATTATGTTCCATCAGGACAACTGAGATACGTCTTAGACGACGAAGGGGTTGCTCTAGAGTATGATCATTCCGAATATCCATACGTCATTATTGATCACTGGATTTTATATTCAGCGCAAGGGGATTGGGCTTTACATATTCATGGAGAGGCTAATTATGCCCTTTTAGGAGGAACCCAAGAATTTATGAAGCTCTTTGATTCTTTCTATCCTGATGATTCGGAACACATTCAGAACTTCCTAAAGAACTATGCAGGGAACTGTACATGGGATGCACAGAATTTAGAGATTTCCTATAACTGGATAACCCGGTTGATGGTGCATGTTTATGGCTACGAGATAGGAATTCGTAAAATGAATGAGCTAGGTTTGTTTAATGCAGGTAATCCGCCTATCTAATGAAGAGCACTCAATATTGCGATTAGCTGAGGTCTAGCGTTTACCTACGATGCGTTTGGTAAGCTGGTGGGTGAGTCTGGCAATGCTGGGGTGGATACGCGCTATCGCTTCACTGGACGGGAGTGGGATGGGGAATTGCAACAGTATTACTATCGTGCTCGGTATTATGATGCCAATACGGGACGGTTCATTGGGCAAGACCCGTTAGGTTTCGCAGCAGGTGATAGCAATCTGTATCGCTATGTCGGGAATAGTCCTGTCATGGCAACTGATCCCTCCGGTGAAATTGCTTTTGTGCCTGCTCTTATCTGGGCGGCAGGGGTAGGACTTGGAACCGTAGCAGCGTACACCGTATCCGAAGCAGTCGTCCAACAACCCGGCCAAACCCCCACCAGCAGGAATGATAACCACCCCTACGAGAACTACTATCGTGACAAAACGCTAGTTGACTTAACTCTGGGCTTTGGTCCTGCATTTGCGAAGAAGGTTTTTCCCGCTACCTTGGCTGTAGGTCAAACTGCATTCCGTAAAGCGGGTGCGCTATTTGACGATCTGGCCTGTCATTTCCCAAATTCTGTACCCGTTCCAGCAGGGGGACCCTTCTCGTTCAAGCCTAGCCCTTTATCTAATGGGTCTAGTCTTGGGGGCTTCCCGCCGCTCCATCCAGAGTCCTCAGGCAACGCGATCGCCAATCAGATCAACAACGGTGGCATCCTTCGCAGTCAAGGGGAAAATTCATCAGGTAGTGGAAAGCCTCCATATTGGGAACAGCCAGGGGCACAAAGACGTGCGCAAACTGGTCATGATGTGACTTTGCCATCTGAAGCTGCTGCACGTAGGGAGGTATTCAGAGATTATCGAATTCCTGCTCGTAGTGGGAAGAATTTCAAGCGCGAGTCTGTGTACGGTCAAAACCTCAATATGAGAGGTCCGAATGGTGAACCCTATGAAATAATTAAAGCTCAGGATGCTAATGGGCAATCCATTGCAATCCAACACCACAGTAATGGACATGGTTTCCCCAACGGCACATATGAATTTCCGCATTATCAAGGAAGAAATGGCAGACACATCAGCTATTCCCCAAACTAATAAAGGCTGGGTATATTACTCAAGTTCGCATGAAGAGTTTGAAGAAATCTTGGGATTTCTGAAAAAAGTCAACTACTCCCTGCTATGGCTCAAACCTGAGGAGTATTACTTTAACCAGAATGAACTTGCAGTGCTGTTACAAGCCTTTAGTCCTCTCAAATGTATTCTTGGGTACACTACCTCTGGTGGAAGTTGTTCATCTGAAAAACTTAATGAGTTGAAGCGAGCTTTTGGCGGATGGAAAGGTTTATACAGGAATGTTTTTAGACGCAAAGACTACCTAGTACAACAGGAGAAATATTATTCAGATCTGAGTGTTCTAACTTACTCTGAGATCGCTGAAGGAGAGGAATTTTTCTCAAGGAACCTTTTCGGATACGATAGCGCTTTATTCTTTGCTCAAAGCCTGGATAACATTTCTGCTACTTTTGACAAATTAGTTGAAGCACGGTTTATACGGTTGCAGGAAAATGGTATTCCTACATCAGGAGACAGGCAACGATACGTCCTTGAGTGTATAGATGCCCTACTTCAAAACAAAGTCGTAGTTGTATTGGTTATTGAAGATACAGAGTGTTGTAAGAGTTTACTTCTGCTAAGTAGAGAAGAAGACTATCTTAAGCAAGCTAACGAAAGATTAAAAGCGAGTGAATATTTCCACTCTGCCAGATCTAATGAAGTTTCTTGCTTCGTAGAACGAGGTTTGGGGTTAACTATTTTCTCTTGAATAAGAAAAAGGAAACTATGCGACAGTTTTACACAGGACTTATTGAATGGTCTAACGAGAACACATCTCATTTTCGTGTTTGTTGGCTGTGGGCAGCAACTATTGGAGAGGCTCTTGCTGACATGATAAACTGTGCAATATTCCAAGGAATTCAAAACCCCACCATTCGCCAATTTGATCCTTATAGGTTCACCGATCTACCAATGGATAAGGTAGATGACTGCGGAAATGGAGTGTTTTGGTCAAAAAACACTTATTCTTTTCCTGAAAAAGCTAATTATCAGCTTCCTTATGGGGTAGTTGCTTCTTGTCTTGAAGGTAAGCACAATATTACCGATATTCAGGTTGGATACCAGTTAAAATGCTACGAGCAACTGACTGAATTAACTGTTGTTACTGAAGCAGATGCTTGTCTGTCTCTATATATTCAACTCTTGTGTGTATTGCCTGAATTGTCTGCATTTTTAGTGACGTTTCAACACGATTGGGAAAACTATGGGGTAGAAGAGGTATATGTGTGTGACAAACTAGTAGCCCCACAATCTATCAATGCTTTTCTGAATCATCATTATATTGACATTTTCCTAAATGGGCACCTTACACTAACTAGCTATGCAAATCAAGGAGAAACGAATATTAGTATCGATGATCACAAGCTAATTCTCGTCTCGGGTTACGATGAGAGCGTAATTCAACTAGCGTGTCGGTGCCTAGAAAAATATGGCATCTTCAGAAAAAATGATCTGGTCACTATTCAAAGTAACATTTATCATTGGCACTACAAGCATCCAGAAGGAAGGGCAAGGAAAGACTTGACTAAACTACTTAAAAAAGCAGAATTTGCCTTTTCGGAGGCTTTGAGCGCTAGAACCTCTGATCCTGAAACACTTTAGCCTATTCTTCATTGAGCAAACTTATCCAAATATTCAAAATCATTGTGATTGATAATTCAGGGTAAGCGCATCTTAAAGAGTAGCTCTGTATACAGACGATTTGCATAGACTGTGAGTTATCAGCTTATTCCCCCCGTACTCGTGACCGAATTGAGGTTTTGAGGGATGATCAACCTGTCCTGCTTATCCGAACTGAACCCATGTCTTCAGGCTTTACTCCACCGAATCCAGCCGTTTCTCCTCGTCCGGTGATTCTACAAGCGTCTGTCTTAAGTGAACGCTTAAGAGAGAGTTTTGCCACACTGAAAGACCCTCGTGTGGAACGGACTCGATTACATCTGTTGTCTGATGTAGTGACGATTGCAATACTCTCGGTTGTGGCTGGGGGAGAAGGTTGGGAAGACATGGAATTGTATGGGATAAGTAAGCAAGCTTGGTTATCAACCTTTCTGGCATTACCCCACGGAATTCCGAGTGCAGATACGTTTCGCCGAGTGTTTGAGCGACTGAATCCCAAGGAATTTGAGGAAT